>JBOFIT010000239.1:0-5294 GCA_051650305.1 Cellulosilyticaceae bacterium | reverse complement strand
ACGCCTCACAACTTTCTTCTGGGAATCCAAACTCACAAACTTCTGTGATTTCATTGGTTTCATTGTCTATGATATCTTTAAGATTTTTACAACTGCTACAAATACATGTACTCATATTATTGCCTCCTATGCTTCTTTTTCTATAAGCACCCATTATAACAAATTTTTCGGCAGTATGTAACACTTATTGCTTATAAAAAAATTTATAGCCAAGCTTCGCCATGGCTAATGGCACTGTGAAAATGTATGCTGGCCTTGCCAGCTGATTCACATCCCCTACGAAGTATAAGTCTGCTTCTGGGTAATAATACGCATAGGTGCCACTGGCTCCCATATGCCCGATCAATTCACCCTTTACTTGGTACATACTTGAGATGCCTGCGATATCTAACTTGACAAATCCTCCACCGTATAATGCTAATGGTGGGCAATATTGAATCATACCAAAGGTCCTTAAGTCTTCGAAAATAATTTTATCAAATAACTTCCCACCCCAAAAGGCTTTTAGAAATGTCATGACTTCTCTTGGCGTACTCACGCAGCCACCACTGGCTGGGATACTACGCCATAGACCATTGCGTTTCAGTACTTTGTCTTTATAGTATGCATCCGCACAGATATCTTCTTCCTTTTCTACCAGATACGTATGTTGCAAGTTCAGCGGCTTAAAAACGTACTTTTGATACGCCTCATGTAAGCTACATCCTTCTACTTTTTCGATGATTGCACCGAGCATTTCAAAGTTTAAATCTGAATAATGAGCCTTTCCCTTAGTTCCAGGTGCAAATTTCTTTTTATACTTCTTAGCTATTGCTACATAGTCTTCTAAAGTACAAAGAAAATCTTCTTTGGTCAGTCTTTTATTTAAGTTATCCCTTCCCTTTGCAAACACATCGGGGAAGCCACTATTTTGAAACAAAAGATTGCCGACTGTTAGCTCATAGGAATAATCTTTCCCTTTATAAATATGAATCCCTGCTAAAAGCTCTGGTGGAAAAAAGCTGCTGATCTTCTCCTCTAGCGATAGCTTTTCTTGCTGTAAAAGTTGAATGATGCATGTGGTAGTAAAAAGCTTCGTTACACTCGCTAAATTCATGATAGTGTCAACATCTCTTCCCCCATAGCCTTTATCCCACGCAAAGTTACCACTTCCATCCTCCACATACATCGTACATGTCTGAATCATCTTTGAACGTGTAAGCTTATCAAACAATTGCTCTAATGCCTCTTTAAACTGCTTTTCTTTTCTCATTTTCCTAATACTCCCCTCTCTTTTTCCCATCAAACCCGCACGCTACCCTATAGCCACTACCGCTTGCATAACTAACCTAACACCTGTTGGCCTTGCAATCTGTGGTACATCACCTACAAAGAACAAATCTTTCTCTGGTGCATAAAAAGCAAAGGACCCTGTAGAACCTGAGTGACCTACTAAAGTTGTCTTTTTCCCCCATGGGTAACCTGCCTCTATGTGCATATACCCACCTGCATAGTGGAGGGGATAAAAAGAAAGCTGCAGTGAATTACCAGTCTTTAGTTCTTCTAGCAATGCTATATTAAATAATCCACCTTTCCAGAATGCTTTCAGAAACGTCATCAATTCTCTAGGTGTCGTCATCCCGCCACCACTTGCTCCACAACTCCTTAAGAAAAGTGGCCTCTCTAGTTTTTGCTCTTTGTAATAAACAGGTGGCACACTTTCTCTTTCATCCGTCATCACATACGTGTGTTCTAACCCTAGAGGCTTGAATATAAAGTGGGCATATGCTTCTTCCAAAGACCCGTGCGTCACGCCCTCGATTATCTTACCTAATAAATCAAAGTTGAAATCACTGTAGTACGCCTTGCCTAATTTCCCTGGTTGAAAATGGCCGTCTATCCCCTTGATCAAACTAAGTGCTTCCTCGAAGGTATAACCAAAGTCTTCTTTGATGACCCGCTTAAACAAAGGTGCTTTCCCTTCTAGATAATAATCTGGCAGCCCACTTGTTTGGCATAATAAATGCTTAATGGTAAGCTCTGTTGCATAATCTTTCCCTTTGTAAGTATGCAAGCCTTTCATCGTCTCCTCATCAAAATACTGTGCCACTTTATACGCAAGTCCTAACTTCCCTTCCTCTATTAATGCCAAGATGCATGCCGTGGTAAAAAGCTTCGTAATACTTGCCATAACCATCGGTGTATCTAATTCTCTTCCCCCATAGCTTTGAGTATAGTGAACTTCCCCCTCTGTATCTTCAACATACAAGAAGCCCTCTTCGATGTCCTTCGCCTTTGTGACGCTTTGAAAAAGCTTTGCTAACTTTGTCGTGTCCATTCGCCTCATCCCTTCTCCCTTTTTATATGATACTTTATATTTTATAGTAATATTACTATTAGATATAAATTTAGTCAATCTATTTTTAATTTTTTATACAAACAAAAAAAACAACTTAAAGTTTTAAGATGCTTTAAGTCGTTTTTTCATTGTTTATTATTCAAAAAGTGATAATTGCTGTTCTTTCGTTTCAAAGGCTTTCAGATATGCGAAGACATCATCTGGTTTCCAAAGGATATGGTGCTTTTCACACACTTCACCAAGCCGTGCCATCAAGCGGTTATGCTGCTGACTTCCACACATATAATTACTTCCATACATCCCTATATACTGCTCTTTCATCCCAGGGAAAAGTTTATCCAACTGCTCATAAAAATACTCACGGTTCCCCTCTCTCATGGTGACCCCAAAGCCAAAACAAACGATGCCACGTACACCAGCCTTTACACAATAATCAAGTAAGCCATTTAAGTTCTCCTCTGTATCATTGATAAAAGGCAGGAAAGGTCCTAGCCATACCACTGTTGGAATCCCCTCATCGCGCATCTTATTCAGTACCTCTACTCTTTCTAACGTAGTACTGACATGGGGTTCGAGCTTACGGCATAACATTTCATCATAAGTGGTTAATGTCATCTGTACCACACACTTAGACTTGCGATGTATGGCTTTTAGCACATCTAAGTCCCTTAAGATACGGGATGATTTCGTAAGAATGGTTAGACCGAAGCCATATTTTTCAATGACCTCTAGGCATTGTCTCGTCATCTCTAATTTTTCTTCTAGATGAATATACGGATCGCACATAGCGCCTGTGCCAATCATACACAGCTTTCTCTTACTGCGTAGCTGCTTTTCTAAAAGTGCTGGTGCGTCTTGTTTGACTTCTATATCTTCAAAACTATGATTCATTTGGTAGCATGTGCTTCTACTGTCACAGTAAATACATCCATGGGTACACCCACGATAGATGTTCATCCCATTCTGAGCCGATAGAATGGTTTTATAATTGGCATAGTGCATACGTTGTTGCCTCCCTTTTTATCTCTAGGTTTGCTTCTACTATACCATAAGCTTGTGACAACAGCATGTCATATAAAACACAATATTTTCGTCTTCTAAAAAGCATCCATGCACGACACCTTCTTTTTCCAGTAGTTTGTGGGTAATATAAAGGCCCAACCCTGTACCACATAACATTTTATTGCGTGACGCTTCTACTACGTAAAAAGGCTCCCACAATTGTTCGATGGCTATTCTCGTCTTTTCTGTGATACCATTTCTTACTTCCAAATGTACACACGCTGCTTTCTCATAACACCTGACTTCGACCTTACCATTTGCCGTATATTTAATGGCGTTGCTTATGAAATTACCGATCGCACAACTTATAACTTCTTGGTCTTCTATTAACGTTCCTACTTCTTCTAGCTGCGTCTTTACTACCACTTCATTCCGATAGACTGCATACTGCTTTAGGTAACTTTCCACCATTTCACTCAGATTGATAGACGTTCGCTTACTGTCTTGGCTTTCTTTCTTTGCTAGCATCAGAAGCTTAGTCACCCTATTTTCCATCACTTCATTTTGCTCTAGAATCGTTGCGATAAACGTGCCATCATCCATACCATCTTCTATGGCTATCCCGTAAGCTTTAATAAGTGCAATAGGGGTCTTAAGTTCATGGGATACATTGGCTAAGAGTTCTTTCATTTGCTCGTTTTTTTCTTCTAATTGTTGATGCGAAGCTTGTAAGTGTGCACTCATTTGATTAATCCCTTTCGCCAAAGACTCTAGCTCATCGCCAGTCTTAAGTTCGATCTGATGAAACTTAAGATGACCTATATCCTTAATCAGATGCTCCAGCTCTAAGAGTGGCTTCGTTATACGTCGTACATAAATAACGATGCACACAACGATAAGGGTTAGGGCGATAAACCATACGCCCATTATAAAAAGATTGATAAGCTTTAAAATAGCATCAATATGTGGGATGGTACGGCTCATAACGATCAGTGTGCTATCTTTTAGATAGTATTTGATGAATAAACTATACCCTCTATTGCCTTGGTTATAAAGTTCATTGACAACCTTACCTGCTTCTAGTTTTTCCGCATTATCCTCCCATAACCATAGCTTTTCTAGCAAAATACCTTGCTCTGTGAAAGCATTTTTCAGCTGTTCATTCAGCTTCTGCCAATCTTTTTGCCACGGAAGGGTTAGCAATACAATGTGATGCGCTTTCCCTAATGCATGGGTGTTTTGATAAAGGGTTTCTAAGGGTAAGGCTCTGATCTCTTCACTTATTTGATGCATCTCCAATTTTTGAGTAGCAAGATAATACTTTTCTAGTCCCACGGTAGTCATACTCAGCGAAATCCCACCAAGTACAATGATGATTCCCATAAGCCAAAGTATGAGCTTTTTACCAAATCTACTCATCTTTTCCACCTAAGCTGTACCCAATCCCACGATGGGTCGTAATGGTGTGCTCACCAATTTTTTTACGAAGCCTTCTAATATGGGTATCGAGTGTGCGATCATCCCCCTCATAGTCCATTCCCCACACATGGTCTAGTAGTTTCTCTCTCGATAAAATAATGCCTTTGTTGTTCATCAAATACTGCAAAAGCCTTTGCTCAATCTTACTAAGCATCAGCTGCTGGCCATTTACTTCCACATAGCCTCTTGCTACATGAAAAAGAAACTGATCATGACTGAGCACGTCTTGATGCCCGAGAAGCTTTTTGATGCGTAGAAGTAAAACGCGTGGATCAAAAGGTTTTTTCACATAATCATCTGCACCTACCTCTAGACCCATCAGTTCATCGTCTGCTTCTGATTTAGCCGTTAGTAGCATCGTTTTAACATCCATCTGGTTACTTCTCATAAACTTACATACTTCGATGCCACTCATCTTAGGCATCATCCAATCTAAAATCACTAGGTCAAAGTGCTCCTCATAAAGCTTCTCTAA
>JBOFIT010000238.1:0-2459 GCA_051650305.1 Cellulosilyticaceae bacterium | reverse complement strand
AGCATTAGCAATACCATCACACCATTTTTCAGCTTACCTTTTTGGATACTTCCTATTTGAAAGACCACATACATAAACAAACTCGTTAGTAAAACCCCTAAACCTATGGACATACTACCTCCCTATAAAAAGCCAAATAAGCTTGATTTAATCCTTCCCATTTCCCCCTTGCAATAGGGATCGAAAGGCCACCTTCCATCTGCACTTCTTTCTTTGAGATAGACTGTATGTGTCTAAGACCTATGCTATAGGAACGATGACAACGATAGAAAGACTTGGTATCTAGTGACTTCTCTAGGGTGCTCATCCCTTTTTTGTAAATAAGTCTTTGGGTTGTGGTATGTACCACCGTATCATGACCGCTACTTTCAAGTACCACCAATTCTTCCTCTTTAAGCTTATGTACGACGCCTTCACACTCAAGCATCAGGTATTTAGCATGCTTCTTTTGCTGTGCTTGTACACGACTTAAGACTTCATAAAACTTCGCTTCTTTAATAGGCTTCACCACAAAGTCCAGTGCTTGTACACCGTAGCCTTCAAATACATATTCAGGATTCCCCGTCACAAAGACGATCTGCATCTCTTCCCCAAGTCTTCTAAGTTTCTTTGCTAATTCCATCCCTGTCATATCATGCATTTGTATATCTAAAAAGGCTATATCATAATCCTTTTCTTCCTCATAGTGAAACAAAAAAGCTTCCGCACTTTTAAAGCATTGTACTTCACAAGGTATACGATTATGCTTTGCCCATTCTTTACAGTAGCTTTCTAGAAGTTGTAATTGTACGGCTTCATCATCACACAAAATAATCTTCATGGCGTTCACCTCCTCTGTCTTCACCTTTTTATATTTAGTATACTAAACTTTATCTCTTTTCTCTACTTTCAATAAAAAAAGTTTAGCCACTCCTAAGGAGTAACTAAACTTTTCATCTTTTTATAACTCACGTACGATATCTTCGCGTACTTTATGTGATCCATCAAAGAAACTTTTAAAGATTTGGAAGCCTCCTAATACAAGGAACACAAGTCCAAATGCAGTATCCTGCCAAAATGCACTTACAAACTCTGGATCAATAATGAATAATTCTGGTAAGCCAGCGAATAAAATGTCAATCATACTAACATCTGTCGCACCAAATTCTTTTAGAACACTCATAAATTCTATTCCCATATACAAATACTGTGCCACACACATCATCACTACAGAAATAAGCATAATAAGAATACCTGCTAACTTCGTAGGCTTCCCTTTCATAAACATATAGCCTTTGTAAGCACCAATAACGATGACATACCCAACAATAGCTGCTACGTATCCTAATTTCGCGATGATAATCCAAAGCGCTACACCTAGTAAGGTCCCTACGATTCCACCTAAGATGCCTCTTATATATCTACTTGGTCTATTTTTGTACTGGTCAACCGCATCCTTATATGTATTTTTGAATTCATTTAGGCACGTGTCACAAGTAATCACTGCTGTCCCATCTATACTGACAAAATGTGTCTGCAAAGACTGACTGCCACAGCATGTACAGCCACCAAGGCGCATGCCTTCTTCACTAAATGCACCTTTCACATAGTCTAGCATTTCTTCCATTTCCTCCATAGTGATACTCTCTGGTGCCACTACTGGTGCAAAAGTCACGCTGTTTTCATTAATCGTAACGTCCTTTACTTTACCTTCTTCGCCTAGTCTAGCCACTACTTTTTCCGTAGCATTTTGTGCATTACTTTCTAGTGCGGTTCTGAACTGCATCATCTTATCCCCTGCAAGAATGATGAAAAGCTCCATACCATCGTAATTACCGTAGCATACATTCACCTCTTTAGGCGTTTGTAAGTCTTCTTTAAAGTTATACTTCGACTTGAAATCTGAAAGTCCTCTAACCATATTTTATCCCCCTATATTGATTATTTCACCATTTCAATCATACTTGAAGGATAAAACCTTGTAAAGTTTTTTCTGAATAAAATATATTTTTAAAATAAAATACCGCCAATACTGGCGGCATTTTATTCTTACGGTTTTATTGGTTAGCTTCTAATACGAAGTGGCGTACTGCTTGTGCTACACCCGCTTCTAGATTGGTCGCTGTAATGTAATCTGCTGCTGCTTTGATTTGCTCTGTAGCATTACCCATAGCTACACCAAGCCCTGCATACTGTATCATAGAAAGGTCATTCTCACTATCCCCGATACACATAATTTGTTCTCTTGGAATAGCTAAATAGTCTGCCAGACGTCTTACGCCTTCACCTTTCGAAATGCCAGGGCTCATGACCTCGATATTGTTGTGCCATGAAGAGACGATTTCAAAGCACCCTTCTCTTTCAAGCTCTTGTCGAAGCTTCGTAAGTTTCTCTGTATCCACTTCTTCTACACATAGCACCTTGATAATCTCGCCATCAAAGGCTTCAAAAGCTTCATAGAGATCTAAGCCTTCTTTGAT
>JBOFIT010000237.1:0-17177 GCA_051650305.1 Cellulosilyticaceae bacterium | reverse complement strand
ATCGAAACGCCTACACCTTGACACATAGTGTGGTACACCTTGGCATCCTGACTTAGGTTTTCAGCCTCATCTACCATCACCACCACCACTTCTTTTTCAGTCCATATGACAAGTTGCCTCGCTAAAGCTAAGCCATCACCAGCGTTATTTCCCATACCACACAAGATAACAACTTTTTCTTCAGTTCGTTCCTTAATCTCTAAAAACACTTGGTACGCAGCTTGCTCCATCAAAAGTAAACTTGGTATTTGATACTGCTTAATAGCCTGTGCATCCATTTGATTCATTTGCACTTTACTTGCTATTCTCACTTAGATCCCATCCTTCTATGGTGACCATTGCTACTGCATAGGTCTTACAATGTGAAATACTTAAAAGTATCTGCTTCGTATTTAAGGCATCGGCACACACCTTGGCGCCCTCATATAAAGTTACATAAGGCTTCCCCTTATCATCTCTACAAATCTCTATATCCTTAGGTGCAAAAGTACGAAACCCCGTCCCTAAAGCTTTACTCACAGCTTCTTTGGCGGCAAAATTCCCAGCCATGCGTTCCATACGTTTTCCTGCTAGTTCCCACTCATCCAGCTCTTTTTCTGTGTAGATCTTCTCTAGAAATCCCTTGGTAGACACGATGGCTTTTTCTATACGTTCAATCTCTACAATATCTGTACCTATACCCTTAAGCATTTACTTCTCTCCTAACACTTTATCGACTTTATCAAGATGTTTATACCCTACAACATTATGCAAATATTGATAGAGTGCAGCATTGGCTTCATCAAGCTTTTTCTTTTCTGCATTTTTTTGGAGCATCAGCTCCCTCAACTGATCGATTTCTGCTTGAATCTCCTGACTCTCAGCCTTATAACTTTCCATCTGCTCATAACCGATGGATACGATTTCTTGGATAATCTCGCGATTCTCCTGTTCAATAAGCTCCTCTAATGTTTCTAGACGTCCTTCATATTTCTTGATTGCCTCACTTATTTTTATAATCCCTTGCTGAAGTGTTTCCAATTCATGCAATTTAGACTCATCCCCATACTCATTAAGTGTCTGACTTGCTGTGAGTACATCCTTCATCAGATTTTGCTTCACTAGCTGATCTTCCTTTAATTGGTTCGTTAAAGTCCCTTGTTCTTTCACATATTCTAAAAGGCATTTTTCTTTTTTTAATAACACATCATTTTGCACCAAAGGTTTAATGGTATACCACTGTGGATCGACTACTAAAATAGGTAAGCGATACTGATTCATCACTTGCTTAAGATAATCGTTTTTTTGCTTTATTTGCCCCTTTGATAAGCGCTTCGCTACCTTCTCTCCTTCTGGTGTTTCCGCTTTTTGTTGCTTTTTAAATTTACCAAACATCTCTTTCACCCCTCTATTTCTTCTATGAGTCTTATTATACTCCATTTTATGGTAAAAAAAAATGCTCAGTTCTCACCAAATCCCTAAAGCTGGGTGAACTGAACATTTTTGATTATATTTCTACATCTGTATCTTCATTTAACTTATAAGCAAGCGTCATTAAACTATGAGATAAGTGAACATTTTCTACGTGCACACCATCTGGTAAGAATAAGTCTACTGCTGAGAAATTCCATAGCCCTTTTACTCCCCAAGATGCTAAATTCTCTGCTGTTTCTTTAACGCGAGTCTTTGGCATTGTGAGGATAGCGATATCTACTTTATTTTCTTTGACGAAGGCTTCCATCTTATCGATATCTAATACTTCGATACCGCGAATGCTCATGCCTACAAGGCGTGGATTCACATCAAAAAGTCCGATAAGATTAAAGCCTCTTTTACTAAATGAATTGTAGTTCGCTAGTGCTTGTCCTAAGTTACCAACCCCTACTATAATCATCGAATGCGTCTTATCTAGCCCTAGTATTTTAGCTATTTCTTTGTGTAAATATTCTACGTTATATCCGTACCCTTGCTGTCCAAAGCCACCAAAATTGTTTAGGTCTTGTCTAATTTGAGATGCTGTCACTTTCATTTTTTCACTAAGTTCTCTAGAAGAAATTTTAGTTACACCATTGTCTAATAATTCACCAAGATACCTATGATATCTCGGTAATCGTCTGATAACTGCCATAGAAATTTTTCTTTCTTCTGCCATTCCATCCCCTCCTTCCTTTTATTTCGGTATTTACCTTATTATTCCCAGTATAGCATTTTAGTTTTTTTTTTGTCAATCTATCCTACTTTTATTTTTCAACTATTTCTGTTAAGATAATGACAGAATGTAGGAGGTATATTATGATTGTTGCATGTAATTCCATAAAAAAAGCTTTTAATGAAGAAATCGTTTTAAGAGAAATCCAATTTCATATAGAAGATAATGAAAAAGTCGCTTTGATTGGTAATAACGGTGCAGGCAAGACAACGCTTTTCCGCATCCTTACAGGTGAACTCCTTCCAGATGACGGGGAAGTTTATTTTGCAAAGCAAGCAAAGGTAGGCTACCTTAGCCAAAATTTCACCTTTGATACATCTGCTACCGTTTACGACACTCTTTTAAGTGTCTTTGATGAAGTCATTGCCATGGAAGAAAAGCTCCACCAAATGGCTGATGAAATCGCACATACCCATTCTGAATCACTTACCCACGCTTACGATGCTCTTCGTCTTACTTTTGAAGATAAGAAAGGCTATGAGTACAAAAGTTTGGTAAAAGGCGTTCTAAAAGGCCTCGGCTTAGAAAGTGATGTGTATGATAAACCAATCTCCATCCTTTCTGGTGGTCAAAAAACCCGTGTGGCTCTTGCAAAGCTACTCCTTGAAGAACCTGATCTACTGCTTCTCGATGAGCCTACCAACCACTTAGATATCGCAGCTACTGAATGGTTAGAGAATTATTTACGTACTTATAAAGGTGCTGTCTTAATCATCTCCCATGACCGCTATTTCCTCGATAAAGTGGCCACTAAGATTATCCACCTTGAATTCGGCAAGGCAGCTGTCTATCACGGGAACTATAGCTACTATCTTATCGAAAGTGCTAAAGTTTACGAAGCGACAATGCACGCTTATGAAAAGCAGCAGCAAGAGATTGCCCGTCAAAAAAGTATTATAGCCAAACTACGTCAATTTAATCGTGAAAAGTCCATAAAGCGTGCCCGTAGTCGTGAGAAATTATTAGATAAGCAAGAAGTCATGGAAGTGCCTATGATTGACAATAAGCCAATGAACCTTATCTTGACACCACGTATGCCTAGTGGCAATGATGTACTCTTTGTGAATCAACTTGGCAAGTCTTTTGAGGATGGTTGTTTATTCTCAAACATCACCTTTGATATTAAAAAAGGTGATAAAATCGCCATCGTTGGTCCAAACGGTATCGGAAAGACCACTTTATTTAAGATGATTATGGGTGATAGTGCCATTTCTGAAGG
This sequence comes from Cellulosilyticaceae bacterium, assembly GCA_051650305.1. Lineage (GTDB taxonomy): Bacteria > Bacillota > Clostridia > Lachnospirales > Cellulosilyticaceae > JBOFDK01. The sequence continues at coordinate 13,770 of JBOFIT010000237.1, read as the reverse complement.
AAGCGTCTCCACAGGTACCAACGTCTGCATCGGGTATTATGACCAAGAGCATGCTACCTTAGATGGTTCACTCACCATCTTTGATGAACTTCACAACGCCTTTCCTGACTTGACAAATGGCCATATCCGTAATGTGTTGGCTGCCTTTTTATTCACTGGCGAAGACGTTTTTAAACCAATCCATACTTTAAGTGGTGGCGAAAAAGGTCGTGTAGCCCTTGCAAAGATGATGCTTTCTAAGGCTAATTTCCTTCTTCTGGATGAGCCTACCAACCACTTGGATATGATGTCTAAGGAAGTATTAGAAAATGCCCTTACTCAATACGAAGGGACACTTATTTACATTTCGCATGACCGTTACTTTATCAATCAGACTGCAAATAAAGTCCTTGAAATGCAAAATGACGGCGTTACCCTCTACCTAGGGGACTATGATTATTATACAGAAAAGAAAAAAGAAGTCGCCACAACTAAAGCAATTCATACCCCAGCTTCAGATACTAAGGTAGACTGGAAAAAACAAAAAGAACTTCAAAACCGTATCAAAAAACTAAAGACACTTATTAGTACTACTCTAGAAACCATCGAAGCTAAGGAAGCACTACTCCTTCAACTTGACGAACAGTTATGCCTTGAAGAAGTGTATACCAACCCTTCGAAATCAAAAGAGATTATGGATGAGAAGACATCTATTAGTGATACCATCTCTTCTCTTTATGAAGAATGGGAGTCTCTCTCTGAAGAACTCCTTACATTAGAAGACTAAACCAAAAAGGATATTGCCCCGTGGCAATATCCTTTTTGGTTAGTCTATTTTCATATTGTTGGCTGCTTTACGCACATGCTCATCCATCAAACGCTCTGCTGCGTCCCCATCTTTTTGAACAAGTGCCTCATAAATGCTTTGATGTTCTTCAACAACTTTCTTCGCACGCCCTGGTGTGGCAATGGATGATTTTCTCGCTTTTTGAATGTAGTGATGAAAATCTGATAACATATGATTTAATGTTTTGCTTTTAGTCGCTTTATAAATCACTTCATGGAAACGATGATCCAGCTCTTTAAGTGCATTCGCATCATGTTTTTCCGCGTAAAACGAAGTCAGTGCCAAAACTTCTTCTAATTCTTTTATTTCATCTTCTGTGATACGTTCGGCTGCTTTTCTAGCTGCTAGGCCTTCTAAGCGTGATCGTATCAAGAAAATATCATGTACATCTTCTTCAGTGATACCTGATACAATGGTTTCTTTGTTTGGGATAGACTCTACTAATCCTTCTAATTCAAGCTGTCTAATGGCTTCTCTTACTGGTGTTCGGCTTACCCCTAATTGTTGGGCGATCGCACTTTCTCGGATGACATCTCCTTTTTTGTAGGTCCCATCTAAGATTGCTTCCCTTATACTTGTAAACACTTTCCCCCTAAGCGAAGACTTGTCTGTTCCTTGCATATGATATGACACTTTCTTCCTCCTTACCCGCACCATCGGTACGTGTATCTATGTATACCACTTATTGTATCAAATTTCCCTAAAACTTCAATAGGCAATCCATTTTCCATCTGCATCTTTATAGGAAACCATGCTTTCTTCTATGGTTTTCGACTGTATCAGGTAATTTTTCCCTACGGGTTGTAGCACCATGTGTGACTTCAGCAAGATCGCATAAGCTCTCTCTTCATCTGTTTCCTTATTTACCAGTTCCACCTTTTCTACAAGTTGGATTGCTATCAAATCACCTTCTATTGGCTTTATTTCTTTGATTTCATAAGTCATTTTTGCATCTACCACTTTTTTATTCTCAATGAACCAATCTTCATAACTTCCCACAACCTGTGTAGCTTCAGGCACTAAGTACTTCTGCCAAAAAGATGTATCCTTGGTCTTAATCCCTTCTTCATAGCATGTATAGAATTTTTCAAGGTACGTATGAATTGCCTGTGTGCCTTCTTTTGAAAGTATGGATGGTTCAAATACAAGGGTATTTGCTGTTTCCTGAATGGCAAACACTTGCTGTTGTGTCTCAAAAACACCATTAGGATCTACTACTTTCACCGTATAGTTTCCCGGAAGCACTTGCCCAAACACCAATTTCTCGCCTGTACTTACACGCTCTTTCCCTGAAAAGGTGACGATTCGAGAGGCTGGTACATCCATATTGACAGCAATCATCTCATAAGGCACCTTTACTTCTTTATCCTTTGGTAGTGTAATGCGTTGTTGATACGCTTTGTACCCTTCATTGGCAAACGCCACATCAATTACATGCTCTCCTGGTAGTACAGCATCCACATAATACATACCGTCTGCTTTTTCCGCCATAGGCTTCCCATCCAGTAACACCATGCTGCCTAGCGGTGCTTGCACCATTACATCACTTAACTTAAACGGAAACAGCACCCGCCATCCTTCCTCGTCTTTGACCGCACTCAATCTGCCTTCAATCTGCTGCTCTTTAAATTGATACATCACCCCACAATGCTCCCCTGCATCTTGGTATTGCACCTTTATTTTTTTCATTTCAATAAGCTGTGACCGCCTAAAGTAGTCTTCCATGTATCCTACAATCGCTTGCTTATTTGTGTCCTGAATCAGCTCATCTTTATGAAGTAATTCATATGCTTTCTCATAGTCAGCCCCATTAATCGCCCGTATATAGTTGTTAATGACGTACCCCGAACTTTCCTTATACACTACACTCGCCACAATGATGCCAATCACAAGTATTAGACAACCAAACCACCAGTATTTCTTAACAAACCTCTTCATCGGTATCCCTCCCATTATTAAATGGTCATTTTTACCCTATATATATGAGAAAGCTTGTCCTAAATATACCTGATTCTAAAAATTATCGTCTTAAGATTTAAAATACCGCACCCCTCAGTTGGTGTGTACATATTTTATAAGTATACCTTTATGAGGAGGCAATGATTATGCAAATCAATCCATTAGGCATCAAACTCATCAAACAATTCGAAGGCTGCAGTCTCAAGGCTTATAAACTTCCTGGTGAGCAGTACTTTACCATCGGCTACGGCCATAGTTTTGACCCTAGCATTACAGCTACTACTGTATGGACACAGAAACAAGCTGATGATACGCTCATCAAGGACTTACAAAGCTACTGCAAGCATGTGGATACAGTAGCTTTAGCCAAATTCAAAAATCTAAACGCTAATCAATGCAATGCCCTCATGTCCTACTGCTATAATCGCGGCAAAGGCGGTCTTCATGAACTTGTAAGTCATTCTGGAACAGTGGAAGAACTAGGCCACAATATAGTGGTATACTGGGGAAGTGCGATGCGTTATAAAAACGGCTTAGTTCGCCGTCGCAAAGCTGAAGAACAATTATTCTTTACTGCCATCTAAATAAAACAGCCCTACCCACGATAGCGGGGTAGGGCTATTTTATTTAGATATGTTCGATTACACAATCTGCAAAGTCTCTACCTGTAGCACCATCACTACGTCCTGTCATATGAATGGTGTCATTAGCAATCTTAAGGGCTTTTACCACGCGGTCTGCACGGTCTGCATAACCAATGTGACGAAGGAGAAGCTCTGCTGCTTTAATCATACTTGCTGGATTTGCGTAGCCTGCACGTCCTGTCTCTACCATACGTGGTGCACTACCATGGATCGCTTCAAACATGGCATAGCGGCTACCGATATTGGCGCTACCTGCTGTTCCTACCCCACCTTGGATTTGAGCTGCCTCATCTGTGATGATATCGCCATAAAGGTTAGGTAGTACGAATACTTCGTATTGTCCTCTTACCTTTTCATTAATCAAGTTCGCTGAGATAATATCGATGAACCAGTCATCTGCCTGAATTTCTGGATACTCCTTCGCTACTTCATAGCAAATCTCTAAGAATTTACCATCTGTTTTCTTAAGGATGTTAGCTTTTGTAATGATTGCCACATGCTTTTTCCCATTGTTACGTGCAAAGTCAAAAGCTGCTTTTGCAATACGTCTTACACCTTGTGTGGTGATCACTCTGAAATCGAAAGCAACGTCTTCATCCACATGAATCCCCTTACTTCCAAGTACATATTCGCCTTCTGTATTTTCACGGAAGAAAGTCCAATCGATGCCTTCTTCTTCTACTTTTACTGGACGAACGTTTGCAAATAAGTCTAATTCTCTTCGCATCGCTACGTTGGCACTTTCGATATTGGGTCCATCACCTTTACTTGGTGTAGTCGTTGGCCCTTTAAGGATGACGTCACATGCTTTAAGCTCTGCAAGCACATCTTCTGGAATGGCTTGATTCACAGCGATACGATTTTCAATAGTTAAGCCTTCGATTTGTCTAAATTCAATCTTGCCACTTGCCACTTCTTCTTTTAAGACTTCTTGTAACACACGTTCTGCTTCTGCTGTAATGGCTGGACCGATACCATCCCCACCACAACATCCGATGATAATTTTTTCTTTAGTGGTGTAGTCTACTTCCTCTGTATCATTTTTCATGCGTTCCACACGCTTAAGTTGTTCTTCTACTAATGCTGCAAAGTGTGCACCTGCTACTTGTAATCTTTCCATTTTCTTATACCCCCTCGTTTTTTGCCATCTCTTTAATCATATTGATCTTGCCACCGTATAAAAGCATTTGACGTTCTCTATCAGATACTTCTAACTTTAATACATATGTAAGTCCCTTGGTTTTATTACACATCTTCACTTCACTACAGGCACTTACTTGCTCACGTACATTTTCAATACTCAAGTCATCTAAGACATCGATGGTGTCATAGTCTGCTGGATTCTCAAATACAAGTGGTAAAATCCCTGAGTTAATAAGGTTTGCTTTATGAATACGTGCAAAGCTCTTGGTTACCACAGCTTTGATACCTAATTGGAGTGGTGCTAAAGCTGCATGCTCTCTTGATGAGCCTTGGCCATAGTTATCGCCACCTATAATAATACCGCCACCGTAAGTTTTTGCACGGCTTGGGAATGCCTCATCACATGGTGCAAGACAAAACTCTGCAAGGTAAGGTACATTCGATCTAAAGGGTAGTAAGCTTGCATTGGAAGGCATGATATGATCTGTCGTAATGTTATCTTCTACCTTGATCAGTGCTTTACCTTCACAGCTTGTAAGCATCTCATTTAGTGGGAATGGCTTGATATTTGGCCCTCTCACTACTTCTACTGCTTCTGGTGTCTCACTTGGTGGCACCACCATATTATCACTTGCTACGAATTTCTCTGGCATTTCTACTGCTACGTCTACATTTCTAAGGGTTGTAGGGTTTGTAATCACACCTGAAAGTGCACTTGCCGCTGCTGTCTCTGGACTTACGAGATACACCCCAGCAGAGGTAGTGCCACATCTACCTTTAAAGTTACGGTTAAAGGTACGAAGAGAGATCGCATCTGTGGCAGGCGCTTGCCCCATTCCGATACAAGGTCCACAGCCTGACTCTAAGATACGTGCCCCTGCTGCCACAAGGTCTGCCAACGCACCGTTTTGTGCAAGCATGGTAAGCACTTGCTTCGAACCTGGAGAAATCACGAGACTTACATCTGGATGTACAGTCTTGCCTTTAAGGATTTTAGCGACGCGCATTAAGTCAAGATAAGAACCGTTAGTGCAGCTTCCGATTGCTACTTGATTGACTTTTGTTCCTACTACTTCGTTAACTGCTGCTACATTGTCTGGGCTATGTGGCATAGCAACTAATGGCTCAAGCTCGCTTAAGTCGATGACTACTTTGACATCATAGCTTGCATCTGCATCAGGAAGAAGCTCGGTCCAAGCCTCGCTTCTTCCTTGTGCTTCTAAGAAAGTACGTGTCACATCATCGCTTGGGAAGATCGATGTAGTCGCACCAAGCTCCGCTCCCATATTAGTAATGGTCGCACGCTCTGGCACTGTAAGTGTCTTAATCCCTTCTCCTGTATACTCGATAACTCTACCTACGCCACCTTTAACACTTAGTCTTCTAAGCACTTCAAGGATCACATCTTTTGCTGATACGAAAGGTTTGAGCTTTCCTATAAGCTCTACATTAACAATTTGTGGCATTGTAATATAGTACGTGCCGCCACCCATTGCTACCGCTACATCTAAACCACCTGCACCAATAGCAATCATTCCTATACCACCACCTGTTGGTGTGTGGCTATCTGACCCAAGTAGTGTTTGCCCAGGTACACCAAAACGCTCTACATGTACTTGGTGACAAATCCCATTGCCTGGTCTTGAAAAATAAATACCATGCTTATTGGTCACTGTCTGAATATATTTGTGGTCATCTGCGTTTTCAAAGCCTTGCTGAAGCATATTATGATCGATATATGCTACTGAACGCTTTGTCTTCACTGTATCGATATGCATTGCTTCAAATTGAAGGTACGCCATGGTACCTGTTGAGTCCTGTGTTAAAGTCTGGTCGATTGTAATGCCAATCTCTTCTCCTTTAACCATTTCTCCTTCTACAAGGTGTGCTTGAAGCACTTTTTCTGTTAATGTCAATCCCATCCTCAAACCTCCTATATTTGAATTTATATAAAATATTATACACAATTATAAATTATTAATCCATCTCTATTTTGTACAAGCAATTTCTTTTTCTGTTTCTTTATTTAATTCATAGTGTGCAATAAGGTCTTCTAATTCTTTATCTGTAATCACTGTCACACGACCTTCATCGTATTCTTTATCTACCCAATCTTTCAAGTAAAGGCAGATCGCATCATTTTTGTCTACTTGCTTATACTGTGGTACATCTGGATTACTATTAAGCCAATGTGCAATACCTGCAAGCCCTGATGTATTGCTAATCGCTACCCTTGGTGGGCGATTTAAGAATTTCTCTGTATCAAAGACATTGTAGATTTCTTCATTTTTCATCAAGCCATCTGCATGAATCCCTGCACGGGTTACATTAAAGTTCTTACCTACGAATGGGGTACGTGGTGGTATATGCTCGCCAAGTTCTCTCTCGTAATACTCTGCAAGTTCTGTAATGACTGTGGTATCCATACCATCTAATGTACCTTTAAGTTGTGCATACTCAAAAATCATTGCTTCAAGTGGTGTATTCCCCGTTCTTTCTCCGATGCCGAAAAGTGAACAGTTGACTGCACTACATCCATAGAGCCATGCTGTAGTGGAGTTAGCGACTGCACGATAGAAGTCATTATGGCCATGCCATTCAAGAAGTTCATGAGGTACCCCTGCATCTTTATGCAAGTTGTAGATAATACCCGGTACACTTCTAGGAATCATTGCCCCTGGATAATTCACCCCATAGCCCATCGTATCGCATGCACGGATTTTAACTGGGATATCTGCTTCTTTCATAAGCTTCATCAGTTCTCTTGCAAAAGGAATGACAAAGTGGAATATATCTGCTCTTGTGATATCTTCAAAATGACATCTTGGCTTAATGCCCGCCTCGATGCATTGTTTGACGATGCCTAGGTAGTGATCGATAGCTTGTGAACGCTTCATATGCAGTTTATGGAAGATATGATAGTCCGAGCAGCTTACTAAAATCCCTGTCTCTTTAATACCCATATCTTTCGCCAATTGAAAATCTGACTTAGAAGCACGAATCCATGAAGTAATCTCTGGGAATTCAAACCCAAGCTCCATACATTCTCGTACCGCTCTTCGATCTTGCTCACTATATAAGAAGAATTCTGTCTGTCTGATAATCCCCTTTGGTCCACCTAGACGGTTAAGCATCTTATAAATCGTTACAATTTGTTCTGTTGTATAAGGTTCACGTGATTGCTGTCCGTCTCTAAATGTCGTATCTGTGATCCAAATATCAGCTGGCATGTTAATGGGTACATGCACATTATTGAAGGCTACTTTAGGTATGTCGTCATAAGGGTAAAATTCCCTATACATATTCGGTGTCGAAACTTCCTTTAATTCATATCTACATTCTGGCATTTCCAACAAGTTAGAGCGCTTATCTAATTCAAACATTATTTTTCCTCCTTATAAAAATGATTTTTTTGTATTCGTAAAAGTTAATTTTCCGAAAATTGTTATAGGTATAATTGTATACAATCATATTTTATATGTCAATATAATTTTAAAATTATTTATAATATTTGCTTTTATGCATCATATACTTAATATAAATTATTTGTTTATAAGGAGGTTCTCTATGAAACTTTTTACGCCTGAACAAATGAATCATCAAGATCTTGATCGTGGTTTTATCGCACCGCCCCCCACCAGATCCGCTCATTCCACTTGTGGTGCACCATCCTTCTTTGATACAGACATTCTTATCATTTTGCTTTTAGCTGTACTTTTCTTTTTTGATACGCCACTTTCTTCACTTATGCCAGCTCCTATCATTTGATTGCTATTTAAAAACTTTTTTTCCATTTTTTGTAACACATTATCTGCCGTTTCATATACTATTATCAGATACTTAGGGTATCATCAAATGAAATTTTTCAGGATGTAACACTTCATTTTTTATGATAGATATCTAATAACCAGGAGGTTTTATATATGAAACAAAATTGTGAACTTTTTGCATGTGGCGATAGCTGTACTTGGATTGTACTTCTTGTAGGTGCTTACTTCTTTTTAAGCAACGGTTGTCTTGGAAATATATTTGATCAATGTGATAATAGCATCATCTGGATTATCATTCTTTTCTTCGTACTTTATATGTTCAATCAAAATAATGCAGGTTGTGGTTGCGGCTGCTAATCCGATGCTCTATAAAAAGTGGTACCCCCAGGGGAACCACTTTTTTCATTTTATTGGTATTTTAAACCTTTTTTATCTCACTTAATTTTTTCTATTTTTAGTAACACATTCCATTTTATAACATATATTATAGTAGATACTTAGGTATCACACAAAAAACAAACTTAAACTCAAGCAATAACTTACTTTGAATGTTACTAAACTTTATCTTATAAACTCGTATTATTAGGAGGTTTTCTTTTATGAAAAATTGTAATGAACTTTTTGCATGTGGCGACAACTGTACTTGGATCGTACTTCTTGTAGGTGCTTACTTCTTCTTAAGCAACGGTTGTATTGGAAATATATTTGATCAATGCGATAATAGCATTATCTGGATCATCGTTCTTTTCTTCTTCCTTTATATGTACAATCAAAACAACGGTGGCTGCTGCTAATACGCACAAAAGACCTTGTAACGTCATGTTACAAGGTCTTTACTTTTTCTTCTACAAAGTAAGCGTCTTCTTAGCTTGCTCATGGTCTATTGATACAACCCTTTCGCATAAAGTATTAATAAGCCTTTATTGAAAGGAGTGCTAGGATGCCTTCTTATCAAACAAACCCCTTAGACCAAGAGGTTAACACAGAATTTATGCGTGTATGTAAATGTGTCATTCCTTATTTAGACAGAAGCGTTCAAAAGAACGTAGCCGTAGGGCTTAAGTTCTTAGAACTTATGAATACAATCAATGCTTTTTCCGATCCACTTCATGTAAGCGAGTCTCTTTCACTCTCCAGACAAGATCGCTGGGAAGAAGACTTACTTTTCAACGTTCGCTCTAATCTTTCCCCCGAAAAAGCCTACCTTATAGATGCAATCTTAAAACTTCAAGAAATGAAAAAAATCCTTAATGTAAAAGAAGGAATGGATTCTTTTTCTCCAAGTTTTCCAACTGTAGAGCCGACGCCTACTGATATCCCACCTGTTTTTGATGCTTTCCAGCCCTTCGACCGTACACAAAAACAATCTCAAAAGCAATCTCAGCAGAAACAGCAGGGTCAACGCCCTAAGCAACCTACTGGCAATGCCACCCAGACAGGGCCTTCTCCTGCCAACATTATGCAGATGCTTTCACCTTTACTCGATGAAAATCAAAAGCAACTTTTTAATGTCTTTGCTAGTATGATGAATCCCCCATCTTCATAAACCAAGGAGGTATATTATGTCTTTTTACGATCATCCTGCCTTTAATGGCATTGATAAAAATTTCCTCGTCCAAATGGACCGTACCATGAAAGCTGCGGCACGTAGCAATGACTCTTCAGCTATCTTAGCTGCTATTATGGGTATTCAAACTGCTGCCAAACAATACAACGTGGTCCTTACACCTGACCGTCAGCAAGCGCTCATCCTTCACCTTCGCAACAACCTTCCACTTGCTAAACGTTCACAATTCGATGCTTTCGTTTCACTGATTCAATCAAAAATGTAAAGCAATCAAAAAAGACATCCACTTAGGGATGTCTTTCTTTGATTGCTTGATTATTTTGCTACGATATTCACGATACGTCCTGGTACGTAGACTTCTTTAACGATTTGCTTGCCTTCTAGTCTAGCAGCTGCAACCGCTCTTGCTTTTTCAAGTACTACTGCTTCTTCTTCGTTTGCTGAAACAGTTACTTTACCAGCCATTTTGCCACTTACTTGGACTACGATTTGTAGTTCGTCTTCTACCATTTTGCTTTCGTCGTATGTTGGCCATGCTTGCTCAAATACGCTTGCGGTTTCACCTGTCATTGACCAAAGTTCTTCACTGATGTGTGGTGTAAATGGTGCTAAAAGTACGATGATTGTCTTGATTGTTTCAAGATCGATACCACCATCTTTTCTTTGGATGTCGATGAATTTATTTGTGTATTCCATGAAACCACTTACAACTGTATTAAGGTTGAAGTTTTCCATACGTGTTGTGATGTCGTAAACCATCTTATGACGCATACGTTCCATTTCTTTTGTTGCTTCTACTACTGTATTTTCACTGATAAGTTTCCATACTTTATTTAAGAAACGGTATACCCCTTCAATACCTCTATCATCCCACTCACTATCAAGCTCTGGTGGTCCAATGAAAAGTTCGTACATACGAAGTGAGTCACATCCGTACTTCTCTACAAGTTCATCTGGTGATACAACGTTGCCTTTTGATTTACTCATCTTCGCACCGTCTTTGGTTACCATACCTTGGTTGAAGAGACGCTTGAATGGCTCTTCAAATGATACCACACCGATGTCATGTAAGAACTTGGTATAGAAACGTGCGTAAAGAAGGTGAAGAACAGCATGCTCGATCCCTCCAACGTACATATCTACTGGAAGCCATTTTTCCATGTCTTCTTTGCTGATAAGTTCATTGTGGTTGTGTGGGTTTGGATAACGAAGGAAGTACCATGATGATCCAGCCCATTGTGGCATTGTGTTTGTCTCACGCTTAGCAGGACCACCACACTTAGGACAAGTTGTGTTTACCCACTCTTCAATAGCAGCAAGTGGCGACTCACCTGTACCTGTAGGCTCATAGCTTTCTACATCTGGAAGTGTGATAGGAAGGTCGCTTTCTTTAACCCCTACTACGCCACAGCAGTCACAGTGTACCACTGGAATTGGCTCTCCCCAGTAACGTTGACGTGAGAATACCCAGTCACGAAGTTTGTAGTTCGTTGTTTTCTTACCGATATTTTTTGATTCAAGGTACTCTGGAATCTTTACTTTTGCTTCTGAAGACTTCATGCCATCGAATTCACCTGAATTCACCATGATACCTTCTTCTGTGTATGCTTCTGTAAGTGCTTCTACTTCACCTGTTTTTGAGATAACTTGGATAATTGGTAAGTCGAACTTTGTAGCGAATGCAAAGTCACGCTCATCATGTGCTGGCACACACATAATTGCGCCTGTACCATAATCTGCAAGTACATAATCAGAAATCCAGATAGGTACAAGTGCACCATTAAGTGGGTTCACTGCGTAGCGACCTAAGAATACACCAGTCTTTTCTTTATCTGCCATACGATCTACAGATGACTTTGTAGATGCGTCAAATACATACTTCTCTACTTCTGCTTTTTGCTCTTCTGTCGCAAGTTCAAGTACCATCTCATGCTCTGGTGCTAACACCATGAAAGATGCACCGTAAAGTGTATCTGGGCGTGTAGTGAATACTTTGATCGCCTTATCCATACCTTCTACTGTGAAGTCAATCTCTGCACCGTAGCTTTTACCGATCCAGTCTGCTTGCATTTTCTTTACTTTTTCTGGCCACTCAAGACCATCTAAGTCATTAAGAAGTCTTTCAGCGTATGCTGTAATCTTAAGCATCCATTGACGAAGGTTTTTCTTTGTTACAGTAGAGCCACAACGCTCACAACCACCGTCTTTTACTTCTTCGTTTGCAAGACCTGTCTTACATGATGGACACCAGTTGATTGGCATTTCTTTTTCGTAAGCTAAGCCGTTTTCAAACATTTTTAGGAAGATCCATTGTGTCCACTTGTAGTAGTTTGGATCTGTGGTATTCACTTCTTTATCCCAGTCATATATCGCACTGATTTCTTGAAGCTGACGCTTGAAGTTAGCTACATTTTCTGCTGTAGCAATCGCTGGGTGAACTTTCTTAGAGATCGCATAGTTCTCTGCTGGAAGACCGAATGCATCCCATCCCATTGGATGAAGTACATGGTAGCCATGAAGCATTTGGTAGCGGCTCCATACATCTGATAATACATAACCTCTCCAGTGACCTACATGAAGCCCATTACCTGATGGATATGGGAACATATCTAGGCAGTAATAATTTTTCTTTCCTTCTGCTGGCACATTGACAGGGTTTTCTGCCCAATGCTTACGCCACTTGTTTTCAACTTCCATTGCATTATATTGCATAGTTGATTCCTCCTCGTATTTTTATAAGTGTAAAAAATAAAAAAGTCCTCCGCCTCTAAATAATTTAGAGACGAAAGACATTGTTTCGTGGTACCACTCTAATTCAACTATTTACATAAATAGTTGCACTCGATTTTTTCTATAACGGGAATACCCGCCTGGCCTACTCTACGTTCAGCTAGGAAACTCCACGACGAGTTCATATACCTACTTTGCTACTTCACACCATCCAATAGCTCTCTGAAAAAAATAACGTATACTACTACTTCGCTTCTTAGTTTACATATATTATATAATTGCTATAATAATGTGATTTTATCATAATGCTTTTTGAAAAGCAACGTTAAATTACTGAACTTCTATCTTTTTAATATCCCAAATTTCGTTTGCGTATTGCATAATCGTACGGTCGCTTGAGAAGATCCCTGCATTGGCGATGTTCATTAAGCACATTTTTGCCCAACGCGTCTCATCTTGGTACGCTTCAAACACTTGTTCTTGTGCCTGTTTGAAGGCTTTGAAGTCTGCTAGTAAGTAGTATTGGTCTGGGTTATGCCAGCTAGCACCTTTAAGAAGTGAATCGTGTAATTCAGCGAATTCACCTGTGCCGCCGTCTGTAAAGGTACCATCTACTAAGCTATCTACCACACGTTTGATATCTTCATTTTCATTGTAGAATGTAGCTGCGTCGTAGTTGCCTTCCATTTGTTCGATATCTTCTACACGTAGACCAAAGATAAAGTTATTTTCATCTTTACTTTCTCTTACGATTTCTACGTTTGCACCATCGTATGTGCCAAATGTAGGTGCTCCGTTAAGCATGAACTTCATGTTACCTGTACCTGATGCTTCTTTACCTGCTGTAGAGATTTGCTTAGATACGTCTGCTGCTGGGAAGAGTTTCTCACCGAATGATACACGATAGTTTTCTACGAAGACTACTTTCATCTTCTTGTTCACATCTGCATCGTTATTTACAAGTTTTTGGATTTCTCCGATGAACTTGATGATTGCTTTTGCACGTGCGTATCCTGGGAACGCCTTGGCACCAAAGATAAATGTCACTGCTGGCATATCTTTGTTTGGATTTTCTTTGATTTGGTAGTATAAATCTAATACATAGAGTGCATTGAGCAGCTGACGTTTGTA
>JBOFIT010000236.1:0-3486 GCA_051650305.1 Cellulosilyticaceae bacterium | reverse complement strand
GCGGGCAGCGGAATGCGAGATAAATACCGCAAACTTCATGTTTTTCGTCTAAGTGACAACTTCCCGTTCACCTAGCACTTAACGCATTTATCCCTACTCTGCCAACTGGTTTTAGTGATACACTCATTATATCACGGACATATTTATTTTCAATTCTTATTATTTCATAAATATCCAAATTATTTCAGTACAAAATTAGGAATTGTTCCTAATCTCCAGTAAGATACCCCACCTATATCTAAAAGTTGTATCAGTTGTGTCTTTACTGCTGTACTTCTTGCATCCTCATACCAAATCGTATGAGTCACGCCATTTTCTGTGTACGTAGCATATGTATTTCCTGCTACTGCATCATACACCACTTTCGTCCCTGGCATCTGTACCCTTTGATCGATCTTATCATAGCTTGGTCTATACGGATAATCATGAATGACTTTGCCATTTTTCACTTGCCACTGAGCACTTCCGAAGGAAATTTGTAGCACTACTTTTTCTTTGTTTTTCACACCTGTTACAGGATGTAAGCACGCTACTAAATCTCGATATACTTCTTTTATAGGGGTAATAGGCGTATACACTGTCCCCATATTTTTTTCGGTTTCTGTGAGTTTTCTAGGTTCATAATCATGAGCCATCAGAATGACTTTGTCCGCCACTTCTCCTATGGCTTTATAATCGTAGCCTTTAAAGTTGCGGTTTGGTTGGATGGCTACATTAAGTTTTTTATTGTTTTGGCTTAAGGCACCTTGCAGTTCCTTTAAGAACAAATTGAAAGGTCCTCTTAAGTCTTGACTTATGAAGTTCTCAAAGTCAATAGTTATCCCATCAAATCCTCGAGTGACACCATCTTTTATCAAGCCATTACATGCCTTAGTAATCTCATCCACTAATTTTTTTCGCATCACAGGATTACTTAGAAACTTAAGTGCTTCTCCATTTTTATCTTCATAATACACCATAAGGTATGTCTCAAGTCCATTAGCCTTTGCATAATCAATGGGTATTTCAAAGCCCTTTGGCACTTTAAAGTCATTGGTTGCCTCAGTAGTGCTTAGCACGACTTGAGACTTAGCGCCATCATATGCTGCCTGTGCCCAACCAAAACTTACTGCGTCAAGCTGCTTCATAAGTTCCATCTGTCCCGTTGATTGAATGGCATAAAAGCCATGACTCCACTTTGGTTTTTTACTCAGCACCCCTTGTAAGCGTTGATTCAAAACCCCACTCACATCTTTGGTGATAATCCCTTTTGGTTGAAATTTACTACCGCCTACACCACTCATAATCCCCAACTGCTGTACCAGTGTGATGCTTCCTTTATTAGTCGACACATCTACGAAGACTGAGGGCGTAGTATCATAGGTTTTAGCCACCGCTGTCAGTTGTAACGCTTCTACGATTTTTACTGCTGCTTGCTCTCTCGTTAATCCCTCTAAAGGTAAATTTTCTAACCCTTGAACATCTACAGCGAAAAAGCATACAATCCCTAGAAGTAGTGTCATAAGCAGCGTTTTCTTGATTTCTTTCATCAAATCCCCCCTTTTTTATACCTAAGTATAGCAGAAATGCGTGCCCACTACTATATTGCTAATCTTACAAATCCCTAACAATTTGCATCCCCAAAAGTAATGGCATCTAACGTCCCACTCAGTTCTGCTAGAAGCACCCCAAAGTTGGTCATAGGCACTTCATAACTTTTAGCTTTTTGTATCCTTGCACCAATCTGTGCTGGTGTATGCATGCACCCACCACACTGAATGATGAGGGCATACTTACTTAAATCACTTGGGAACGTCGTACCTGTGGTCCAATGAAACTGCAAAGGTATGCCGCATTTTTTCTGGAGGGCTTGGGGTATCTTTTCTCTAGCAATATCCTCGTGAAGTGGATTATGTGTACAACTCTCTGCTATAAGGATGTGATCGTTTGGTTGCAGTCCATAAATAGCCTTAGCACCTTTACGATAGACGGCTAGGTCACCTTTTTGTCTTGCCATAAGGATAGAAAAAGACGTAAGTGGTATCTCTGATGGTATCATCTCCCTCACTTCTTTAAACACCTGTGAATCGGTGACCACAAGGTCGGGTGCTTTGTGGAAGCACTTAAGGGTTCTCTCTAATGTATGAAGTGTTGTCATCATAGGTATGGCTTTCGCATCCAGAAGTTCTCGCATCACTTGTACCTGTGGTAGAATCAACCTCCCCTTTGGTGCCTGTATATCTTGAGGTGCTACTAGCAACACCACCTGCCCCTCTGTCACCATATCCCCTATACAAAGGCGTTCTTCCTTCGTCTGTAGCATCTTGACGATAGCCTCTCTTAAGTCTTCGATTCCTATCTGCTCCTTGGCATTGACGACAAGTTTATCCCCCTGCACCTTCCATGCCAAAGTCCGCGTGTTATGTACCAGAATCACTGGTGCATTGCTTCTCTTTATTTCTTCTAGTATTTCTTTTTCTTGAGGTGTTATGACCTCGTTGTATACCCACAGCACCAAATCCACTTCTTCCAATGCTTTTTTGGTCTTCTCCACCCGTAAAGTCCCCAGTTCCCCTTCATCATCAATACCAGGAGTATCCACAAATACTATTGGCCCTAGTGGATGAAATTCAATGCTTTTGTGCACAAGATCTGTCGTCGTCCCTGCTACTGGCGATACGATGGACATCTCTTGCCTTAAAAGTACATTCATCAAAGTAGACTTACCTGCATTCCGTTTGCCAAACAATCCTATGTGTAATTGATTCCCTTTTGCCACTTGTTGCATAGCTATGCCCCCTATAGTCTAAAATCTCTCGCTCCCGCATCCATTTGTTCTAAATACTCACCTACAACCTGACGCACCTTCTCATGCTCTATGGTTTCTAAAGCTTCTCTTATCATGGTTCCACCCATCTCTCGTGCTTCATCATCGCCATAATCCATCAAGTATTCTTTAAGGGTTAGAAGTGCATTGGGTGTACAGATATTACCAATCTGCCCCGCTTTAGCTAGTCGCATAAAGCGCTCTCCTGTACGCCCTTCTCTGTAGCATGCTGTACAGTAACTTGGTATATATCCACTCTTCATCAAGCTTTTGATGATTTCTATAGGTGTACGATGATCCCCTAATTCAAATTGTGGCTCTGTCTCATACACTTTGTAGCCACCTACTGCCGTCGAAGATCCCGCACTCATTTGAGAAATACCTAAATCTAGAAGCTCACTGCGCATCTTATCATCTTCTCTTGTGGAAATGATAAGACCTGTATAAGGTACCGCTAGACGAAGTACCATAACGATGCGCTTAAAGTCTTCATCTGATACGAGATGAGGATACTTTTCTATAGTCACATTTTCCGCTGGTCTAAGACGTGGCACAGACATAGTATGTGGCCCTACGCCCATATCTTTTTCTAAACGCTCTGCATGCATAAGCATGGCAATGGTTTCATACTTGTAATCATACAAGCCATAAAGGACACCTGCCCCCACATCTTCAATGCC
>JBOFIT010000235.1:0-3593 GCA_051650305.1 Cellulosilyticaceae bacterium | reverse complement strand
AAAAAAGCTGAAGCACTCCGTGCAGATGCCATTATCAATGTACGTTTCGAGACCAATTCTGTCATGTCAGGTACTTGTGAAGAAATCCTCGTCTATGGGACTGCTGTCAAGTACCGCGTACGGGATGACCTCCAGCAATTCTAAAAAGACGAAGGAGCCTAGCTCCTTCGTCTTTTTATTTTATAGCCTGTTCACGTTGACACCTCTTCTTCTAGCATTGTAAAATAGATTTGCTAGGAAATTCAGTATTTATTAAAGAAGAGAAATTTTTTTATATAAAAGGAGGATGTATTATGATTATTGTTATGAAACCCTCTGCCACTGCGAATCATATCGCTCTTGCAGTTCAAGAAATAGAAAAAGTAGGCCTTACAGCACATATTTCTCAAGGTGATCAAGTGACGATTATTGGTGTTGTCGGTGATAAATCTCGCCTTGTAAGTGATTGCCTTTGTGCCTTACAAGGTGTTGATAAAATCGTACCTATCACAGAGTCTTACAAGCTTGCCAATGTAAAATTCCATCCTGAAGCTACCACCATTGACCTTGGTAATTGTCAGATTGGTGGCAAGAAATTAATCGTTATGTCTGGCCCTTGTGCCATTGAATCAGAAGCACAACTACTAGAATCTGCTGAAGCCATAAAAAACGGTGGTGCGACCATTCTTCGTGGTGGTGCTTATAAACCACGTACGTCACCTTATGCCTTCCAAGGTCTAGAAGAAGAAGGCCTTCAGTACATGAAAAATGCTAGAGAGAAGACAGGTCTTTCTGTCGTGTGTGAAGTCACAAGTATTAGCGCGGTTCATACGGCTGTTAATTACGTTGATATCCTACAAATCGGTGCACGTAATATGCAAAATTTCGAGCTTTTAAAAGCTGTGGGTAAGACGAATCTTCCTGTACTTTTAAAGCGTGGCTTAGCTGCTACTATTGATGAGTGGCTTAATGCTGCAGAGTACATCATGAGCGAAGGGAATCAGAATGTCATCCTTTGTGAACGTGGTATTCGTACTTTCGAGACTGCTACACGTAATACTTTAGACATCAGTGCCATTCCTGTCGTTAAGTCTAAAAGCCACCTTCCAATCATCGTGGACCCAAGCCATGCATCTGGCAAGCGTGCTTATATCGCAAGCCTTGCAAAGGCAGCTATTGCCGCTGGTGCTGATGGTCTTATGATTGAAGTTCACCCAGATCCTGAGCATGCACTTTCGGATGGTCCACAATCTTTAAATCCCCAAGATTTCAAGCTGCTTATGGAAGAATTAAAGCCTTTTGCGGCTGCTGCTGGACGTGAAATCTAATGCGAATTGGCATTATCGGTCTTGGTTTAATAGGGGGATCAATCGCCAAGACCCTTAAAAAAGTTCACGTTCAAAACAGTTATATCATCGGTTACGATACAGAGAAAAGCTTTGTGGATCAGGCCCTTTCTGAAAAGGTCATTGACGAGATTGCACCAGATATCGGCAGTGCTTTTAGCGGTTGTAACGTGATTTTCATCTGTACACCCGTGTCGTCTATCTTACCTATTGCTAAGAATCTTATTCCTTATGTTTCAAAGGACTGTATCCTTACAGACATCGGTAGTACCAAGTACGCCATCGTTAAGGAAATGAGTGATTATATCGCTACGTGCCATAAAAATGTCTACTTCGTAGGCGGCCATCCAATGACTGGCTCTGAGCGTTCAGGGTATTTTGCTTCTACCAACTATCTCTTTGAGAATGCGTATTACATTTTGACACCAAGTGAAAATACACCTGAATTTATCCTTTTCATTATCCAAAAGTTGATCGAACGACTCGGCGCACTGCCAGTTACTATGACGCCTTCTTACCATGACTTTGCAACCAGTGTCGTAAGCCACTTACCGCATATCATCGCAAGTAGCCTTGTCCACCTAGTGAAAGATAATGATGATGAGAAACATCTGCTTCATACCCTAGCCGCTGGTGGCTTTAAAGATATTACACGTATTGCTTCTTCTGACCCTACTATCTGGCAAGACATCTGCCTTTCCAATAAAAAAGAGATTCAGAAAAGCTTTAAGCACTATATCGATTTACTTACCAACTTCCATGATGCACTAGAGACCGAAGATGATACTGCTCTCTTTGATTTCTTTACCTCTGCTAAAAGCTACCGTGATACTTTTGCAGATGGCATCAATGCCAATATCACTAAAGTGTATACTTTATATGTAGATGCCCAAGACGAACCTGGGATTATTGCTTGTATCGCTACCCTTCTAAGTTCACGTGGTATCAACATCAAGGATATTGGTATTATGAATCATCGAGAGTTTGAATGTGGTGTCCTACGCATCGCCTTCTCTTCTAAGGCAGATATGCTTTATGCCCATGAACTACTCGCTAAACATAACTATACACTTTACTATTAAAAAGCTGCGATTGCGGCTTTTTTTATTACCCTTTTCTACCTGTCTTTATCTTTAAAATTTAGTCCAAATTTGATTTATTGTGTCTATTTATGCTATAATCCGTGCTGGAGGTGTTTTATGAAACAAAAAATCTTATCTATCTTCTTGTTGCTTTTATTACTAGTGACACCTATTGTAGCAGAGGACCAAGCTTATACCATCTTACTTAATGATATTCCTTATACAACAAGCGCACCACTTTTGACAAAAGATGATAACCTTTTAATCGCCTTGGAGGACTTTAGTAAGCTCACTTTTACGCCTATTACGCAAGATAAAAATACATATCATTTTAATTTCGGTACAAAACGTGTGGTTCTAGAATCTAATACACGTGTATGCAAAATAAGCAGTACCAATGTGATTCTGCCTTACCCAACGCTTATTGTGGATGGTGTCCCTTATATCTCTGTAGGAATCTTTGAAGCATTAGGCATCCCTCACACCTTAGATGTAGCTTCTAAACTTCTATCGCTTCCTCATTCGGTGCCTTTTTCTAGAAATATCGATAAACCTGAGGACCATCGTTTTTTAGAATCTAAGTCTAATCTTGAGCAGGTAGCCTCTCATATTCTTCAGCTAAGTAGTGACGTCATCTTTAAGACTACCCTTGACCATAGCCTTGCTACGAAGGGTTACATGGGCTATATGGATAATACTCATTGGCAAACCATTGCTTCTGAGCTTGAAATGAAAATGGGCTATTCACCGTATCATGCAATCTCTGTTACTTTTCGTGAATTAGATACCACTGTCTATCCTAACGTTCTTAAAAATACCGTTACTTATCCAGTCAGTATCCGCCCAAGGAACCAGACCCTTCATATTACATTTAATGATCAGACTCTTCCTTATCACGGTCTTTGGTCTGTCTTTTATCCATCCCATTCCTTGACTGCTATGGATATTCAAAAAACAATCGATGCCACGCTGATGCGTGCTTTTTACGAATATTATCGCAACACCTATGATTTACGTGATGATAAGTACTTCAGTCCACTTATCACCCTTACTTCAGACCGCACCAATACCATGACCCATGGTGCATATAGCTTATCTCATGAAGGTGTGGAAACCCATTACAACGTACACGTGTATCGTGTACATCCTTCAGGCGCCATCCGCTACATTGTAGATATTGAAAAAA
>JBOFIT010000234.1:0-15468 GCA_051650305.1 Cellulosilyticaceae bacterium | reverse complement strand
AGCCAGGATCAAACTCTCGTTAAAAAGTTTGTCATCTGACAATAATTTTTGTGCTATTAGTTAGCACTGACTTTTGAGTACATGTACTCAATGAATCGACTGGTCTATTGGTTGTTATTTTATTTTCAAAGTTCATTTGTTTCTTGATTATCAAGGCCTTAGCCCCTGTGTCGTTAGCGTGTTGTTCGCTGCTGACTTGACTTATTATGCACTATAACAATACATAAGTCAACACTATTTCTGATGTTTTTTCGCTTTTTTTTAAGTTTTTTTAGTTACCCACACTTTCATTGCAAGATTCACATTTTACCCACAGGATTATCCACAATTTGTGGGTAAAATGTCATTTTTCCTTACTTTATTATATAGGGAAGCTGCTCACTTCCACTCCCCTCTACTTCAGCATCCTTTACATCTATATAGACGGCCGGCCTTACCCCTACTCCTGAACTTGTTGCATATTCAGTATAGACTACATCTCCTTTTGTCCCTACTGCACACACCTCACTTGCACTTTGTCCTGCTGGTGTTCTAAGCCACCACATGTGGTACCCACCTGTTTGACCTTTTAAATCTTTGTACCACCCCGATTTATCATTAGCTATAGCTTCTTCCGTTAAGGTTGTCTTGATTTCTATATATTCATCTTCCATATATGCAATAAGCTCTTCTACAGAAAGTAAAAATACTTTATCCGTCAATTCTTCATAGTAGGCATTACTACTATTAGAGATACTTTCCTTTATAGCTGCTTTTTTAAATCCAAACACTTCACTGCCTGCTTTCTTCTTACTAGCATCTGCTTCTGCAAGAACTGACTTATATGTCGTGTTTTGAATTCTATCCTTTTCACTAGATGTAAATTCTGAAAGAAAACCCGCTTCTTTATAGTAATCATTTAACTTGCCACTAACAGCTTCTTTTATAGGGGCAGTATCACTATATGCTACCTTTCGACTATCACTGTTGAGCCATGTTCTCATATTACTACTCCCCCAGTGATTACTCCCCTTCATCTCCCTAAGTGTCTGTGCTGTGTAATCAGTATAGACACTTTCCTTTGGTTTATGTACATCAAACTTTTCTCCCGTGCTACTTTCACCCCACTTACCACTTTCAGCAGCATCAAAAGATTTAAGGGTCAATATTTCTTTAGCTATAAGTAGAGGACTTCCATTTTCCTTAACGCGAATAACAATCCAATCAATAGGTGCTCCTTGATAAGTTCCAAAACGTATATAGTCTCCTACTTCTAATGCAAGTCGCTGTGTTTCTTCTACTTGTACGCTCGTATTCTTATCATTCTTAATTTCTGGTTCCACCTGTGTTGGTGTTTTATCTGCATGATTATTACTTGGGGTTTCTGTATCATTAGTTTTATCTGTTTCCTGTACATCACTTGGATCTTTTTGTTGTATCTGTGAACCTTCTGTGTCTTTTAATGTACTATCTACTGTTTCTGTATGGGTATTTTCTTTGTTTTCTTCTTGTTCTTCTCCTATTGTTGGTACCACATCCCCTTGACTGCCTTCTCCCCCTTGAGCAATCTGGCCATTCTCTTCATTGATTCTCTCTACTTTCACACGTATAGCATTTAAAGAAATTAATGCTGCTATGACAGCTGCAGTAATACCTACACCACTTGCAATTTTTAACCATTTTCTATATTTATTTTTTTTAGCATAAGTTTGGTGCACACTCTTATGCATACTCTCACCTGTTTCGCACCCTCTGTCTTCGTAAGCTTCCAAAAGAGGTTTCAATGTTTCACTTAATGCTTGTATATATTCATCCACTTTACCTTCATGAGCTTCTACCCAGTGGTTTGTATACAGAAAATACTCCATTGATTTAGTCGGTTCAATATTTTCTATTCTAAAGTTCACAATACTAAGCCGCTTACTTACAGCTCGCTCTACTTCTCTTAGCACCTGTGTCGATTCATTAGAGGCTTCTGAAAAGACCAGTAATAATACTTTACTCGTCTCTATTCCTTTAATGATCTCTTCTCCCCATTCTTTGCCTGCTGTAATATTTCTAGGCGCAATCCAACACTTAATTCCTTCTTGCTCCAATACAATACATATCTTTTCTGCTACCTCTCTATTTCTTGATGAATAAGAAATAAATACATCTTGCATTTTTTCACCCTTTCTTTACTTGCTATTCCCACTTCTTACTATTAATTTAATGGGTTAAATAAGTAATTGTCAATTTAATATCGTATATTTTTCTAAATATTTTATTAACTTTACTCCTTTTCACTGGTATACTAGAGTTGTTCATCAAAAGGGGGAATGATTATGAACAGAAAATGGTCTAGAACCAAAAAGAAGGTATTATCTCTAGCAACATGCGGACTCCTTGTTTTTTCTTCAGTACCACAAACACTTTTAGCAACATCTGTCCCTGTACAATTCGCAGCTCAGGCAACTTCATGGCAAGCTTCTGAAATCTATACCGGTGGTGATCAAGTAATTTACAATGGTATTCTTTACGAAGCCAAATGGTGGACAACCAATGAAAAACCTGACCCATCCAATCAATGGGGTGTCTGGAAGCAAGTAGGTTCTGTAACACCTGATCCTGACCCAACGCCTGATCCTGACCCAACGCCTGACCCTGACCCAACGCCCGACCCTGACCCAACGCCCGACCCTGACCCAACGCCCGACCCTAATCCATCACCTGATCCTGATCCATCACAAAAAGATGTCACCTTTGCCATCACTTCCGATTGGGGCAGCGGTTTCAACTACAGCGTTGTCATTACTAATTCAAAGTCTACTAGCCTTACCGACTGGACTTTATCCTTTGACTACTCCGGTGAAATCACAAGTGCTTGGGATACCAAGATGACTCGCAGCGGTAATCATTATACTTTCACACCTATGTCTTGGAATAACAGTATTCCAGCTAATGGTGTCATCACTTTCGGTGGTGGTGGTACAAAAACAGGTACCCTTTCTAATATCACACTTAATAACACACCAATAGTTGATCCAAATCCCAATCCTGATCCAAATCCCAATCCTAATCCTGAACCAAACCCTGATCCTGAACCACCTATTGATTCCAACGTCCCTTTAACACCTGAGCAACTAGATAAACTATGGGATGGTATCAATCCAGCTTTTTCACCAAGCAACGCTGTTTCTAAAGTAGAGTCTTTATTATCAAAATCCGATTTTGAAACACTTTTCCCTATGCGTCACGGCTCCGCTGGTTGGAATGAATACAACAACAAAAACATCCCTGAATACTATACATACGAAGGACTAAAAGATGCCGTCTATCAAGTAGCTAATGTAAAATACAAAATAGAAACACGCGGTGGTGCTGCATGGAACACACGTGTATGGCGTCTCGATAAAACAACAAAGAAACAACTCCTCATCTCTGAATGCCCTGATTTCAATGCTGAATGGAATCTAAATAAACCAATTGATGTACAAATCGTTGATTTCGGTTCTTTCTTATCAGAAGGTAGCGATAAAGATCGTAAGCGTGAGCTTGCTGCTTTCCTAGCAAATCTTGCACATGAAACTGGTGGTGGTTGGGAAACTGCACCAGGTGGCGAACTTGCTTGGGGACTTTATTGGAATGAAGAAGTAGGCTATATCGGAAGTAGTGCAATCGGTTATGTAGATGGCACAAACAAAGATTTTCCTCCTGTAGCAGGCAAAAGTTATCACGGTCGTGGACCTATCCAACTTAGTTGGAATTACAACTATGGCCTCATGAGTGCTATACTTTACGGAGATAAAGACATTCTTCTTCAAAACCCTGAAAAGGTTGTTCAAGATCCAACACTCGGCTTTATGACTGCTATTTCATTCTGGATGACACCACAAGGTAGAAAACCATCTTGTCATGATGTTATGGCTAATAAGTGGGTGCCAACACCAGAACAAATCAAGCTTGGCTGCACTGAACCTTGCTTCGGTGTAACAATCAACATCATCAATGGTGGTTATGAAGCTGGCAAGGGTATGGAAGACTACCGTGTACGTAGACGTTCTGGCCACTACAAAGATATTACTAGTAAAATGAATGTAGATATCACTGGAGAGAAACTAGATACTCTAGGTATGTCTCCACTCTAAAATGCCAAAAAGGATGGGAAGGCCGTTGCCTTTCC
Source organism: Cellulosilyticaceae bacterium (assembly GCA_051650305.1). Taxonomy (GTDB): domain Bacteria; phylum Bacillota; class Clostridia; order Lachnospirales; family Cellulosilyticaceae; genus JBOFDK01. The sequence continues at coordinate 11,327 of JBOFIT010000234.1, read as the reverse complement.
ATCCTTTTTTAATAAATATGATTTCTATACTGTTGATTCGCCATATATTCATCGATTCCAAAAGGCACTTTATCTTTACCCTTCATCCGGTGATATCGTTTGATATGACTTATTATTTTTATGTTCTTACGCGTTTTTTGTTCTACTTTATTTTTCTTCATCTCTATCTCTCCTTTGACATCTAACTACTCAATGATGCATATTGAGATGTATGAGGATGAAGTGTTTTTTGCTTTCCTAATATACGATAGATACTTTTTATAGACAGATGGTACTTTTCTGCAATTTCTTGTGCTTCCATACCCTCTGTATAATCTTCATAAATGTTTTTGTTTCTATCCTTTAATATGGTTTTTGTTTCCGTATTTGCACCCCAAGCTTTTTTCGTCTCTTCCTTCTTGGGTATATAAAGCGTCTCTCCCTCTATATACTCTTGAATTAACATAATAATTTCTTGTGGTAATACGCTTGTCGCCTTCACATAGCCCATTGCTACTGCCCTCCTAATTACATCAGAACACGCACGGCTATTCTCGGTAAGGTTAAAGCGTTCTTTTACTCTGCTTTATGCCTTACAATAGCCTATACCTTCTCTATTCCCTTGATCATTTCCTAATCTATCTTTAAAATTTAACATGTTATACCTCCTTAAAATTTTTCACTTCGTTATCTATATTAACATTATTCTGAAAATTTCTCAATCTAATCTTCTTTTCTAAGTCATTCTTGAGAATATAGTTTTTTGCACAACAAAAAAGTGGTAGTTACTCACTACCACTTTTACTAAGCCGATGATCGGACTCAAACCGATAACCTGCTGATTACAAATCAGCTGCTCTGCCCCTCGGACGCTGACGCATCCTCGTATGAATTGAGCCAAGGTTTCCAGTGCTCCCTTGCTACCAACTAATTCTAAAACAATTTAAACCTAAATACTTTTCGAGTATATGTAATTAAATATTCTAGACAACAAAAAAGTGGTAGTTATTCACTACCACTTTTACTAAGCCGATGATCGGACTCGAACCGATAACCTGCTGATTACAAATCAGCTGCTCTGCCAATTGAGCCACATCGGCACAATTCAATATGTAATTGAATTTAACTCCCCGAGTAGGGATCGAACCTACGACCCTTCGGTTAACAGCCGAATGCTCTGCCGCTGAGCTATCGAGGAATATGTGTTAAAAAGTATAGGCCCGAGTGGACTCGAACCACCGACCTCACGCTTATCAGGCGTGCGCTCTAACCACCTGAGCTACGAGCCTATATGTTTTGTGCTCTTGCTGAGTACTTGTATATAATGCCTCATTTCGACATAAAAGTCAACCCCCTTTATTGATGTTTTTATTTTGTTTATTTTTATATTTTTGTTTATTCAACTCTTCTTCTCCTCGTATACCTTTTAACTCATACAAAAAGAGGCAACCTAAGTTACCTCTCCTTATCCATTTATAATCTTATTGTTTCTCCCAAGAATCATCACTTCCTGGTGTAGCGGTAGTCCACCATTTAGCTGTATAAGTTTCACCTTCATAGGCTACTGTTTCTCCACCTGTATAAGCCTTACCTGGTACATACTCTTGGCTACTCGTATTGCCCTCTTCACTTGCAAGTCCCCAAGACTCATCACTTCCTGGTACTGATGTAGTCCACCACTTAGCTATATAGTTTTTGCCATTGTAATGTACCTCATCACCTTCTACATAAGCTTTTCCTGGAATATAATCTTGGCTTCCATCTGGATTAAGCTCTACTGTCACTTCCCATACATCAGCTTCTCCCGGAATATCTCCTTGTGTCCACCACTTAGCAGTGTACTCTTTTCCATTGTACATGACTTTGTCACCTGCGTTGTACTGCTTATTTGGATCATAAGTATTGTTTGGATCTGGCTTCGCTTTAACTGTAATTACTCTTATAACCGTAGTCTCTAATCCTTCACTATCTGCTACTGTATAGGTAAGTCTATAGACACCTGCTACATCTGTATCCACTTCACCTTCTACTACGATAGCATTTGTGAGGTCACTATCTTCTTCATCATGTGCTGTCACACCTGCCATCACATCAAAGCTATCTCCTTCTACAAGTGTCACATCATTTGCTCCCGTAATAACAGGTGCTTTATTTACTTTAGGTTCTACTGTTACTTGTCTTGTAGTTCTAACTTCTAGTCCTTCACTATCTGCTACTGTATAAGTAAGATCATATATCCCTGCTACATTTGTATCCACTTCACCTTCTACTACGATAGCATTTGTGAGGTCACCATCTTCTTCATCATGTGCTGTCACACCTGCCATCACATCAAAGCTGTCTCCTACTGTAAGTGTCACATCATTTGCTCCCGTAATAACAGGTGCTTTGTTTACTTTAGGTTCTACTGTTACTTGTCTTGTAGCTCTAGCCTCTAGACCTTCACTATCTACTACTGTATAAATCAAGTTATAGACACCTGCTATATTTGTATCTACTTCACCTTCTACTACAATAGCATCTGTGAGGTCACCATCTTCTTTATCGTATGCAGTAACGCCCTGCATCTTATCAAATACTTCACCAATGCTAATTGTTGTGTCTGCTACACCTTGAATCTCTGGTTTTGTATTGATTTCTGGTGTTATCTCTTCTCCAAAACTCTTAAAGACTTCTGTGAAAGCATACTTACTAGGAACCCCTGTATTATCTTGTAATTTAGCATCTCTATTTAATGACCAGAAAGATGTCATTGCAAGACCTTTCTGCGTAGCATGCTCTACGACCATTCTTGATTGATCTACCGTAAAGATAGGATGTGCTTCTGTCTCAAAACCTATAGATGGCGTAGTTCCAAGTTTTGCATAAGCTTCTTTGTCTGTTAAAGTCACACCAATCGCACGATACATATCTTTTAGTTGTCTCATCACACTATCTACTGCTTGCACTGAACCTACTGCATAGTCTGGTACTGAAGCACCATAACACATCGTCATAAGATTAAAAACTGATACATCTACACCTGCTTCTAAGAATGCTTCTACCGTACCCTTACCTAAATGAGTTAATCCATCTGGCATAACTGGAAGTGTAAGTACGATTTCTACCCCTGTAGCGTCTTGTACACGTTTAATAGCTTGTGCATTGATGCGATTCTTTTCTTTACCTTGTGCGTTACCTTCGATATCTAGGTCAAGTCTTGTCAGTCCATAACCTGTCACAAGTTCCATATAGGTATTAGTAAGGATATCTACATCCTCTGTAGCCTCCCATAAAGCAAGACCGTTTAGTCCACCTAAAGAGATAGCTACATCGCCACCTGCATCACGTACTTCTTTGATAGACTTCTTAAGGCCTTCATACTGCCATTGGTCTGTACTTGTTTCATTAAGTGTAGGGAATCCTCCCCATGCCCAATTAAGTTTGTCACCACTTGATTGTGTACCACCTAAAGCTTGAATAAATCCTAAGTTGAAGAATTTAAGTCCTGTTTCTGCTGAAATTTTTGCTAAATCAATCACGCCATTATTCGCATAGTCTTGATCACCAGTCCAAAGACACATATCTACGAATGGTGCATTCACTTGTTGTGGCCATTCAATACCTTCTCCTACACCAAAGTTACTTTCTGGTACTGGTGGCACTTCTTTTTCCTCTACTGTAATGGTTCTTGTTTGAGATACTTCTACACCTTCACTATCTGATACCGTATAGGTAAGTGGATAACTTCCCACTGTCTGCGTATCTACTTCACCTTCTACTACGATAGCATGTGTCAAATCACCATCTTCTACGTCATACGCTGTTACACCTGTCATAACATCAAATTTACTGCCTACAGCTATCGTTTTATTCACTACACCACGAAGTTGTGGTGCTTGGTTGATACCACCCATCTCACCATAGATTGTCTGACGCTTGATTTCTTCACCAGTCTTACTGATACGTTGGACAAGTTCGATGCTTTCTAAGTTTTCTAGTGTAGGTACACCTGATGTCGCACTTAATTTAAAAGTATGTGTCTTACCTGGTTCTATTTGTTTGCCATCATAAATAGCACCTAGATCAACAACTGTATAACCATTCTCCTGTGTTACTGTGCCTGAACCATAACCACCTGATACTAATGCACCTGCATTATGCTTGATATAAAGCTTTGGAAGGGTAATCGTCTCTGCCATACGCTCTGTTAGGCTTAGCACCTCGCCACTTTCTTCTAATCTTTCATTGTTTGTAAGCGAGATTTCATAACCTCCACCTGTGCCCCACTCAGATTGATAAGTCGATACAGTTACATTAACATCTAGGTCACCGTATACAATCTCATGCGCAGTTAATGCGCCATTACCGAAAAGGCCTTTCTTTGTAGCTTTAGTCAGCTCATCTCTTTTTGTAGACGTAGTCGGTGCATCATTGCTTGCCATCCATGCAATAACACCGCCAAGTTTATTTTCATTTACATACTTAGCCTTTTCTTCTATAGAGCGTACGTTATCATATGTAAAGAATGCACCACTATTTTCATCATATAAGTATGGTGCTTTTGCTTCATCATCCCAGTACTCTTTCACCCCTGGATAGGTAGCTTTAAGCTTATCTAGGTTACGATAACTCCATACACCGCCACGGCGACCCCCATCACCTACTGCCATTGGAAGTTCATTAGCTGCACCACGTGAAGGTGTGAAGTCCGCATCCTTACCTACTATAGCTGCATCACCGAAAAGACCTGGATTGTTCGCATCTGTACCGCCAGTTACTTTCTCCCATCCACGTGAATAGTACGCTGCACCAATAACAAGTTTCTCTGCAGGTGCACCATTGTCCATCATATAAGATACTGTCTCATCGATACTGTACCCTCTATCTGCATAAGGGTCATTACTATTTGGATAAAGCCCTGTCTGATGTCCACTGATTTCATCAAAAGCGCCTCTCATATCATAAGTCATGAGGTTTGCAAAATCGATAATTTCAAACATACGTCCTATATCTACACCTGTTTCTAATTTTGTACGTGATACAGGTAATGCCACTGAAAGTTCATATGTCTTTTCAAGTTCTACTTCTTTTTGATTTAAGGCATTTCTAAGGTCTTGAAGCAGTAAGATATAATTCTCCTTATCTTCAGGCCTCGCATGAGGTGTACCTTCATCATTTTTATTATCTACTAAGTCTGGTTGACGCACATCCGCTGGATACTCCCAGTCGATATCCACAAAGTCCATATTGGTATACTCTACGAACTTCATTACATTGGCTACAAACTTCGCTCGAGTCGTTGGATTCGCTGCTACTTCTGAGAAATCTCCTGATTTTGACCATCCACCTATAGAGACACCTATCTTAAGGTTAGGGTTTTTTGCGCGAAGTTCTACAAGTGCTGGAAGAATACCTGCGTTGACATCCCCCCAAGTTACACCTGCTTGTCCCAGTGGATTGCCTGTGGCTGCATCCTTATCAGTAAATATCAGGTTACCTTGTGCATCAAAATCTAAGAATGCAAAATTAAGATGTGTCAGCTGCTCTGCTGGAATATCCTGAGGATAGAAGTTTCCTTGACCACCCCATACAGACCAATCACCATAATACATAACATTTCGCTTCGCTGTTCCCTTGGTCTTTTCTAAAGCATATACCTCTGTCGGATTGGTTACCACGATACCTCCAAGTACCATCGATAACACCATCATACTTGCTAAAACCTTTCTTGCTTTACGTACTAACTTCATAATTGTCCTCCTTATATATGCTTATATTTATCTTGTGTGCTTTATTTTTCACGTATCTTTCGAGATAGCATAATTATATAAAGAGGTTATATCCCTTGTACACGAGAGGATTGTCCCTTTATTTAGTGACATTTGTCCCTACTTTTGTCCTAATATAAAAAAAACGCTAACAGTAGGTTTTTACCTATTGTTAGCGTCTCTATTTTGTTATTATTCTTATTTACCGAAGTATCTGTTTAATAAACCTTCGAATGCTTTACCGTGACGCGCTTCGTCTTTAGCCATTTCATGTACTGTATCATGAACAGCATCTAAACCTAATTGTTTAGCAAGTGTTGCAAGCTCTTTTTTACCAGCTGTAGCACCATTTTCAGCAGCTACACGCATTTCTAAGTTTTTCTTTGTTGAATCTGTTAATACTTCGCCAAGTAATTCAGCGAATTTAGCAGCATGCTCTGCTTCTTCATAAGCTGCTTTTTCCCAGTAAAGACCGATTTCAGGGAATCCTTCTCTATGTGCAACTCTAGCCATTGCTAAGTACATACCTACTTCTGCACATTCCCCTTCGAAGTTAGCTCTTAAACCTTCGATGATTCTTTCATCTACACCTTTAGCTACACCTACTACGTGCTCATCAGCCCATTGTAAACCTTCAGTAGCTTGCTCTTTGAACTTATCAGCTCCTACTTTACATACTGGACATTGATCTGGTGCTTGGTCTCCCTCATGAACATAACCACATACTGTACAAACGAATTTTTTCATAACAATTCCCTCCACTTTTTTAATTTATATAATAATTTTTTTGAAATCTCTGCAAGTAATAATTACTATTACATGATTATTATATCTAAGTAATTTGATAGTGTCAACAGTTTCTCAAAAGTTTTTTTTATTTTTTTATCTTATCTGTTATTATGTAGATTTACTTTTTAATAGAAGCTTTTGATGACATAAACTAGTTTCCTATGTTAGAATTTAACTTGTCTAATTTCGACATTTTTTCTATACATGCATTGAATATACTAAAAGCACTTAAAATATAGTTATGGCTTCTTCATGCATAACTCTCAAGGCTTATAAAAGGAGGCTTAACTTGGAAAAAATCGCTTTAATTACCGACAGCTGTTGTGATTTAACGCAGGATTCATTAGAAAAGTTTAATATCTCAATGTTTCCAATCCGTGTCATTTATAAAAACAAAGAATATCTAGACAAAATCGAAATATCTGCTGAAGAATTATATGAGAGTTTAGCACAAGAAATACCTAGTACTTCTCTACCAGATTTTCAGTACTGTGAAAATGTAATTTCTGAACTCAAAGCGGAAGGTTATACCCATTTTATCATTGTAACTGTGTCTTCTAATCTTTCTGGTACACATAATGCTATCCGTCTTATGATGGAAGATAAAGATGTGCCTCATTACATCTTTGATTCTAAAGCATTAGGCTACCCTCAAGGTGTTATGGCATTAGAAATTAGTAAACTGATTGCAAAAGGTCTTTCTTTTGATGAAGTCATCTCTGAATTAGAAGATGTTCGCAAAAGAACACATGGCTACATTGCTTTAGATACCCTTGAGTATTTAAAAAAAGGTGGTCGTATAGGAAAAGTAACTGCAACACTTGGTGAACTCCTCAGCTTACGACCTATTATCTCTTATAATGAAGAAGGTGTACTTTATAGCTATGCTAAAGCACGTGGTAAAAAGCAAGCTATTAATAAAGTAAAAAACATTATTCTTTCTTATCTTGATAAAGGTCCTTGTCGTCTTTGGGTACTACAAGGTGCAGCTTATGAAGAAGGCTTAGCCCTTATGAAAGAATTAGAAAACCATCCAAATTTACTAGAACTATCTTTACAAACTGTAGGCCCTTCTATGGGTATCCATACAGGTCCTGGTGTAGTAGGCTTTGCTCTACTTGAAGAACCTTCGAAGTAATCCAAAAGGGAATGCTATAAAACTTCCAATAGTTTTATAGCATTCCCTTTTTATTTATTCGATATCAATTGCCGCTACTGGACAACCATCTCTTGCATCTTCTGCTACACTTTCATGCTCATCTGGAATATCATCATTTATAGCCTTTGCCAGACCATCATCCCCCATACTAAATACTTCTGGGCATGTAGCTGCACATAAACCACATCCGATACAGACATCTTGATTAACTATTGCTTTCATAAGATAACCTCCTCTAAAATTGAAATCTCTTTTATATTCCCCTGTTTTTTTCACATTATACCTTATTGTTTTTTATTCTCTACAATAAGTTCCCCTATTTGGAAAAGATTCTGGATAAGTAACTTCTCTTTTTTAATTTCAATTTCTAGATTCGCTTTCTTATGGTCTATCTCTTCAATAGCTAGTAAGGTTTGATCGTAATTATTCGTCTTGCGTATATGATCAATTTCTTGTGTATGGGTTTCAATCATTTTTTGTTTTTCTACTACTATTGCCCTTGCCTCATTGATTTTCTTTCCTAGTGCCGAAATCTCCGCTTTCTGCTCTGCCGATACTTCTACATAGTAAGGTAGACCATCTTGACTTTTACCTTTGTTATAGACATCAAAACTTCTAACCCCTTGATTCTCTACTTTACTAGCCGTTATCTTAAGTCTTAAACGCTGATTACCAGGCTTATAAGTACCGAATAGCCAGCTTCTCTCCGGTATCGCTACTTCATAATCACCATTGTCGTATTGATCCAGCACATAGAGTTCTACCTCTTTATAATTTGCAAGTTTATTAAGGGTTTCTGTATCTTGCTGGATTTGTGCATCAATGACTTCTATTTCTTTAGTAAGCTTTCCTACCTTTGCGACTACCTCTTCAGTCTGTACATCTATCATTTGCTTGATGTTGTATACATCAACTTCCTGAAGAAGCACCTGCTTATATTGCTCTTGCATACGCTTAATATTACCGTAACTACTTGTAAAGCTTGCATATTCTGTAGTAGAGATAATCTTCTTTTTGTAAAGTACATCTACCCACATACCAAACAAATCAAGTTCTATTGGCTTTGTCTTAAGTTCATCAAATAAACTTTTGCGAATGGCTTCAGGCTCTATAAAATCAAGTAATCGCAGAGAGGCTGCATTTACATCTCCATTATGAGGAAAACTCATGAGTTCATAAGCATTGATTTTGAAGAGTTTCAAAGGTAATTTATTTCTTTGTAGACTTACAATCTTATAAACTTTATCTACCGTATCTTGTGTAAGCTTTGGCGCTTCTGTCAGATAAAATTTGAGTCCCTTTTCAATTTCCTCTATAGGTACTCTCTTCATATATTTAGCATAGTCATCTGTATTCTCACTTACTGTAATAGCTGTAAAGACGTCTATCTGCTGCTTGAATATGAGTGCTTGACTATTGTATGCTTTTATAATGTTTTTTTGGATTTCTTCATTAAAGTACTTAAAGTTATTTTCTAAGAACGCCTTGCTTTGTTCTTCTTCTAACGTATTGCTAAGATAGTTAATCCCTTTTTGAAAGTACCAGTCATCCTGTCTGAAATCCTTTTGCACATCCTTTGCAAGAATTGTGATTACTTTTTCTGTATCATCTTTCATCGTATAATAACTCATTTGAAAAAGATGTATATTTAATAAAGTAAGCATCGTAACAACGAGGACACCCATGCCTATTAATAATATTTTTTTATTTTCATCGAACAACTGAGCAACTTGTTCCTTTATCTGATTTACTTTTTCTTTAATCGACATATTTTCTCCTTCGTATAGAATCATTATCTTCATTATACATTGTATACTCCTTTGGTGCTAGTATCTTAATTTTTTCTTGAAGTAGTGAGTATTTTGCTATAATATAGTAATACACCGGTTGACGCTTTGTAGAAGAAGTCCTTGTGACTACCGAAGGAGTAACGCTCTCAGGTACTTGATTTCAAGTGGGACTGCAAAGTCGACGGACCTCTGGAGAGACTTGCATTAAGCAAGCGCCGAAGGGGCAAGGCTAATTTTTTAGCTCAAACTCTCAGGCAAAAGGACAGGGATTTCTAGTTTTTTTGACAACTTAATTTATTTCCCTATCCCTTTTATTCGGAGAACAAACCAAAATAAAAGGAGATATCTTATGAACAACGAAACTGTATTACAAATCGCAAAGGCAATGAACGACATTGCTTGGGGCTGGCCCCTACTCACTTTACTTCTAGGCACAGGTTTATTACTTACTATTCGCCTAGGTCTTATTCAAGTTTTCAAATTACCCAAAGCTTTAAAACTTATTTTTACTGCTAAAAATGATGGTAAAGGTGACATCAATAGTTTTGGTGCGCTTTGTACAGCACTTGCAGCTACTGTAGGTACAGGAAATATCGTCGGTGTAGCAACTGCTATTGCTGCTGGTGGACCCGGTGCTTTATTTTGGATGTGGATTGCCGCTTTCTTAGGTATGGCAACCAAATATGCCGAAGGTGTATTAGCTATCAAATACCGTAAGGTAGATGAAGAAGGCAATATGTCTGGTGGCCCTATGTATTACATACTTAATGGTATGGGTGAAAAATGGCGCCCACTCGCTATATTCTTTGCTTTTAGTGGTGTACTTGTAGCCCTTCTAGGCATCGGTACCTTTGCTCAAGTAAACTCTATCACAAGTAGTATCAATAGTTTATCTGGCATCTCACCTCAAATTATCGCTATCTTTCTTGCTATTATCGTAGCAATCATTGTTATTGGTGGTATCAAGAGCATTTCTAAAGTATCCACAAAAGTGGTACCTTTCATGGCATTCTTCTATATCGCAGCTTGTCTTATTATCTTAGCTGTGTCTTATAAGCAAGTGCCTGAAGCTTTCGCACTTATCTTTTCTAGCGCTTTTACAGGTCATGCTGCCCTTGGTGGTTTTGCAGGTGCTGTGATGAAGGAAGCTATCAGTAAAGGTGTGGCACGTGGTGTCTTCTCTAATGAATCCGGACTTGGTAGTGCACCTATCGCCGCTGCTGCCGCAAAGACAGAATGGCCAGCTGAGCAGGGACTTATCTCTATGACAGGAACATTCATTGATAGTATCATTATTTGTACACTTACTGGACTTACACTCGTCATTACAGGCGTATGGCATAGTAATATAGAAGCACCTCTCATGACACAGACAGCTTTCAGCTCTCTCTTTGGAAATGTCGGTGCGACAGTTCTTTCACTCTGCCTCGTACTCTTTGCTTTTACTACGATACTTGGATGGAACTACTACGGTGAGCGTTGTATTGAATTCTTATTTGGTATCAAAGGCATCCTGCCATACCGCATTATCTTTATCGCAATGGTGGCACTAGGTGGCTTCCTTAAACTAGAACTTATCTGGGTTATTGCCGATATCGTCAATGCACTTATGGCCTTCCCAAATCTCATCGCTCTTCTCGCATTAAGCGGTGTGGTAGTCTCTGAGACGAAGAAATACTTCAAACATTTAGAAGACCCTGCGAAGGATACTTCTTCATCTATAGATGCATAAAAAACAGCCCAAGGTATAATGCCTTGGGCTGTTTTTTATATTTCATAAATATCATTTGCTTTTACAAGTTCCATCTTTTTTTCTTCTAAAGTTTTAATGGTCTTTTCACAGTCTTCTGTGCGAAGAAT
>JBOFIT010000233.1:0-1751 GCA_051650305.1 Cellulosilyticaceae bacterium | reverse complement strand
TAATGGTTTCTACTGGTGCCACATAAATTTCATAAGGCTTCCCTGTCGGTTTAATGAGTTTACTTGCTTCATAGTACTCTGATGACCATAAATGCCCACCATAGTTATAACTAGGTGAACTGAATTTTGTCTCATCTCCTACCAAGTAACCTGGCATATGCTTTATTTGCTCGATATACGTATTTCTCTTGCTATCATCATAATTTTTGATATTGGTCACGACTTTATTTTCTAGGACATCTATTGCTAAATACTGAAGATTCATAGGCTTTTCCACAAGTTCTCTTTGAAGTTGTGCAAAGTGAATCTTTCTATCTCTTATGACTTCATTACGAATACGTGCTTCTAATTTTTGTATCTCTTCTTTATGGTCTTCTTCACTTAAGCCTTTATTTGCAATGTTACGATACTCCGTCGCATAGTTGGGCTCATAAAGTGCCACATCCACTTGCTCTGGATTAAAGATAGCGTCATCTGTATAACGGACGATCCAGTCTCTTACATAACCTGCTGTCGGCACCAGATGCTCCCATAAGAAGTCTGACGTCTCTTCATAACTATTTTCATAAGCACCATACTCGATTCCGCGTACGATACTTATACCATCTACAAGTCCTCCTAATACGGCTACACATAGCACCACTATCGCTAGAAACTTTGTAACTGTACTGTAACTAAATTTTTTGAACCATGTACCCACTGCCCCACACCACCTTTATATATTTTGGCTCTTTCGGATTGATCTCTATCTTCTCACGTAGTCTACGAATGTGTACTGCCACTGTATTTTCTGGCTGGTAAGCTTCTTCTTGCCACACATTCTCATAAATTTGGTGAATGGATAAGACGAGATTCATGTTTTGCATAAGATATTCCAAAATCTTATACTCTGTTGGAGTGAGCCTTACGGTTTGACCATCTACTGTCACTAGTTGCTTCCCTGTATCGATGCAAAGTCCACCTGTTATCAAGACCTTGTCCTTCGCTACCATGCTACCTAATACAGTATAGCGTCTCAGCTGGGATTTAACTCTAGCAATCAGTTCCAGTGTATTAAAAGGTTTGGTGATATAATCATCTGCCCCAAAGCTAAGTCCTGCTATTTTGTCGGTATCTTCACTTTTGGCAGATAAAATAATAATCGGTATATTGTGCTCTTGACGAATACGAAGTGTGGTAGATAAGCCATCAAGTCCCGGCATCATCACATCCATCAAAATCAAATGCACTTCCTGCTTTTGTATCATTTCTAAAGCCTCTATACCATTGTAACATTTAAGGATATTGTAACCTTCCTTTGCTAAATGAAGGGCTATACCATTTACGATTGTTTTATCATCATCACATACTAAAATATTATACATACTCTCACCTCCCTCTTAGTATACACCTTTCGGCTCACTTCTCATAATACGAGTTTAACCAAAAAATCTTACAGGTTGTGGTATTCATTTCTTAAGATACCGTAAGAAAGTGCTCGGTGAGTGCAATACCCTTGGACAGGGTGCTACACATCTCCAGCTTCGTGTCCGTCTTCTAAGAACTGCTAAGCTTGTTCACCTCATAACGTCGCGAACTCGCTACGCTCGGGCACACTCCTAAGTGCATTCGCTTCTCTTCGCTAAGCAGTTCTAAAGAAGACTACCAATGAAGCTTTCGATGTGTACACCCTGTCCTTTCGGGCATTGTACTAACAGCTCGCTTGGAGTTTTTTGCCGCTTGTGGACTTACCTTCCTGTTTCCACTCTCTC
>JBOFIT010000232.1:0-6080 GCA_051650305.1 Cellulosilyticaceae bacterium | reverse complement strand
GCCCCCTCTGGTACTTGCTTACGTGGAAGAAGAATCTCCTCTCCAGCCACACCGTCTTTTGCATTGACGTATACACCAAAGTCTGATTGTCTCACGATTGTAAGTTTCTGAATTTTTCCTAATTCAATCATTTGTGTGTGTCTCCTAACATCTCAGTTTATACACCTAGTATATACCAAGTGTCAACTGATTTAAACCTCTGTTTTTACGATTCACTATGATCTTTTCACTTGCTCATAACTTACATTTCAATGCTTTCATCAAATGCATACAGATTCATATCCACGATGAGTTTTACTTGATAACTTCCTTGTAATCCCTCTTTATTGATATTCAGCCTTACAATACGATCGTCAGATGTTTGGAAAGTCCCTACGCACATGGCAGCATTTGGTGAACCACCTGCTGCTGTAGAGATATAGTAAGGATGCGCTTCTCCAGCTTCATTCTCAAGTACTAACATCACCAACTGTCCTTTTTCGAACTTACCGTGGAAGACATAACGGTCGATCTCTTCTTCGAAGCGTGCTTCGTATAAGTCTGCTGCTGATACGTCGCTTGGTTCTGCACCTTCGATTAATGTACTGAACTCTGGTGTCACACCTAATGTCCCTAGAAGTTTACCTTTACCAAGCTCAAGTGTATCGCCTGCATGGTAGATAGGCATCTTCTCTGCACGGTAGTAGTTGGCTGGTAAGTGAAGTTCAAGCATCACTTCATCATTAAGGACTTCTACTGTGATTGAGTTCAGCTTAATATTTGGATTATGTAATGCCGCACGACTTCCGATGCCTTCTACTGTTACACCATCTTCTTGTGCGATACCACCTGAGTGTACTAAGTAGTGACCATCTGCATAGTACTCTACATTTGAAATATAAGGTGAGAAGAATGCCTTCCCTCTTTCTTTACCAAACTGCCATACTTGCTGGATGGTCATATCTTCTGTATTGATACGATATCTTACCCCACGAGAGAAGTTATCTTCTCCTTTTAAGTACTTATCTGGATTCTTCGAACGGAAATGACCATTGTCAAAGACCATCACATCCCCTTCTGGTGTCACGAGACATGCATGTGGCTCATAATGCCAATCAAAGTCGCCATCGCCTACTGGTGTGAAGAAGTACTTGTCCACCATCTCCTGTGGCCAGCCCTCTGGGTCACCTAACATCCAGTTGATCTCACTTGTCTCATAATCAATATTCACTAAGACGTCTTGGTGTCTGCCTGATAAAGTGATACTATTGGTCTTCTTGTCATACCAAAGTGCATTGTTATGGAACCAGTCATCCTCGCTCCAACTACCTGACTTCGCCACATCTTGTGGAAGGAAGGTCTGGTAATCCCATGTCTTTAGCACTTCTCCTGTCGCTCTATCCACAAGCACACATACGTCCTCTACTGTCCCACGTGCAAAGTCTTGTGTAAGAATCAGGATATTACCATCCTCCATCTCCCACTTATCATGATGGTAACCACCTGGTAAACGATACTCTGCATAGATTTTCCCAATCATACCCATCTCAAAAATCCCTACTGTATTGTATGGTTTTTCTAAGAAACGGCATGAACCTACGAGTAAACGTCCATTCTCGATACGCTTCATATCGAATGTAAGGTTCTCTGTGGTATACCAACGGCAATCTCCTTTATAGTCGTATGCCCCTGCAAGTGAACGCATGGCAGATGTGACGAACATAAGATTGTCCTTCATGTACTCGCTTGTTGTCTCCATCTTTGTCGGTAAGACTGCCTGCGCGCTAAGTGCTGGTGTCTCGATGGCAACTGTATGTACTTCTCCTGTTGATAAACTGATGACTACTTCATTTGTATAGCCACCGTATAAACCAAGTACTGGAATGTAATGTACTGTATCTTCTTTAAACTGATGGGTAATATCTCCAGCTGCTTCCTTACCCTTAACGGTAATCGTCACACTAGCTACTTGTTCTGTACGGAATGCCACAAGTGCTGTCAGTGGACAAATGCTATACGGATTTAACTTCACTAATGGGTTTGTTAATGTATAGTTCCCATCTTCAAATGCTTTGATGATTGCTTGTTCACTTTCATACTGTAATGCGATTAAATGCTGTACTTTTTTGATATCAATACTTTGGCTCATTGTCTCTTCTCCTTTATTTTAAAATAATATTTATCTAAAAATCATATTTGCTAATGGAATACCTATCACACATGCAAGCAGCATAACAACCGCTGTCATGATGAATCCGTATTTATACATATCTTTGACCTGCAGCCACTCCTGATTACTATGCATAGCTGCCCCAAGTGCTGAACTTGCTGGTGTAATCATCCCTAGACATACTGAGAATAGCATCATCATCGCCATCGGAATCGCTGAGATTTCATTTTGCATAGCAAATAGATGGATAATAGGAATAAAGAGCATTGCCACCACGATATTGTTGCATAAGTTACTTAAAACAATCGCCATCAACATGATGAGCACCATGAAAACGATGATACTTCTGCCTTCAAACATTGGCATAAGCTTCATTTCTAAGAACGCTGTAATACCTGTTGTCTTATCTGTTAAGGCATTTAAGATTGCATTAGATGAACCAACCATTAAAAAGACTGGCCAAAGCATATACTTGGCTGTAATTTTAGGAAAATGAATAATAGGTTCCCCATTTAATTTAATCATCCCACCTAATGTGATCCCAAAGAGTGGTGCGATATTTTGTGTATCCTGTAAAAACGTTCTTACTGCCCCTTCTGGTAAAATAGAAGGTAGAAGCATCCATAAAATGAAGACACCTAGAATCACACAAAGTAGTCTTTGCTTCATATTCATTTTTGGTAGTGGATTTTGATTAAACATATCCACATGCACATTTTGAAGTTTGGATACATCTGGCTTGAAGATATACTTCATCATCCCTACAATGACTAAAATACTTACGACTGAGATCGCTGTACCTACTGCCATATAAGGAAGATACTGTATACTCTCACCTGTTACATCCTGAAAACTATTTAATAATCCTGGTAAAATACTTTTAAAAGGTGTGGATGCAAAAGAAAGTGTGGATACCATAACAACTGCTATCAGCATAATGGTTGCGTACTTATCTTTCTTATCAATACCCAGTAATTTAAATACACTATATAAGATAGGCCAAAACATAAGAATGGTTGCTGTTGCCATTGTCAATGTGGCTAATAAATAGACACCTGCTAAAAGCATGAGTGAGAATACCCATGGGCGTCCGTTGATTATTTTACGTGTTACAAACCATCTTGAAATATACTCACAAATACCTGCTTCAGATATTGCTCCTGTTAAAATAATAACATACATAAGCAGAATAGCTGTGGGATTACCAAAAGCTTTTGCAATCACCTGATTCATCGGTGCATAGCCAGAGAACCCTAGTAGTGCGATCCCTAAAAAGCTTGGCCATATAGTATCGACTGTTGTCCATAAATAAAGGACACATGCCAAGATAGCTACAACCTTCATGCCCATTGGTGTGATTGGATCTAGTGGCGGCATACTCCATAATGAAAATAACAACACATAAGCAATTACGCAGTGTAAATAATAAATTTTCGTCTTCTTGTTCACGTTCATTCCCCCATTAAGTAGTTTATCATTGGTTTGTTATTTATTTAACTACTAAAATTTTAACATAAGCTATAACTTTAAAAAATAATATACATTAAGTTTGGCTACTTTTTTAGTAAATGTTTAGCATAATTTTATATTTTTGCCTATCTTTTTCGGTATTTTCATTGTCTCCTCCCTTGATTATTGTTAAAATAGTTTTACATAATTTATACATAAGAAAGGTCTCACACTATGCCTACATCTTCTTTATCAGCTACCCAAAAGCTCTGTGCCCTGGGCACAAAAAAAGTGCTTGAAAAAGGCGTTAACATCTCACCTGACGCCACCGAATCCAATGCCATTTATTATCTGGAAGATGGCCTTTGCGCCCTCGTTCGCTATACACAAAATGGAGAGGAAATCATCTACCACTACTTCCAAAGTGGTCAAATACTAGGCGGCGTATACTTCCACCTTGCCGAAGATCCTACAAGGTATCTCCACGATCCTTATCAGCTCTCTCACTTCATCACAAAGACCAAATGCACACTGTACCAAATCCCATACCACAAAGTCAATCATTTAATAGAGACAGACCCCTCCATTGGTATCCTCATCGCTAAGTCTATGGCCACCCATTTCCATGATGTACTAGGCCATTTCCATGGTACCAACGACCATTTCACCCATGTCCGTCTCTGCAAGTTCCTCCTTAACCTCTCACAAAAGACTGATGGCATCTACCGCTTAGCCCGCCACTTCACCTATGTTGAGATCTCCAAGTACCTAGGGGTTCATTCGGTCACGATTTCTCGTATGATGCTCACCCTTAAGCAAATGGGCATTATAAAAAAGGACGGCCATTCCACCATTATTCTCTACCCTGAAAAGTTGGTGGACATTATCCAGTCTCCTACTACCTATAAACTCTAAAAAAGATGGATGGCACCGACATTGGTACCATCCATCTTTTTTAGAACTTATTGATTATTTGTTTATTTTGGATGCTCTTCATGTATGACCACTTCAGTCGGTATATTGCCATCCATAATATCTTGAATTTGATTTTTGATAACGTCCGAACGTCCGCCAAAGATCGCTTGGATATTGTCCCCAACTTCCATAACCCCACTTGCACCAAGTGCTTTGATACGTGTCTTATCAACTTGTTTTACATCTTTTACAGAGACACGAAGTCTTGTGATACATGCATCTAAGTTGGTGATATTATCCCTGCCACCCAGGCATTCAAGTACCTTTGTGGCAAGTGCCGAACCTTCTCCATCGGTCCCTTCCATGGCTAGATCATCATCTTCACGACCTGGTGTCTTAAGATCAAACTTCTTGATAAAGAAGGTAAAGGTGAAGTAATAGATAGGGAATAAAATGACCCCTACTAATACCACATAGAACCAATTGGTTGGTACCCCTGCTCCTGCTGGCAAGAGACCAAAGAGTGTAAAGTCAATAAGACCTCCTGAGAACGTCATCCCTATGAAAACATTGAGAAGGTCCATGAGCATATAGCTGAGGCCTGCAATGACACAGTGTACACCATAAAGTACTGGTGCTACGAATAAGAAGGCAAATTCGATTGGCTCTGTGATACCTGTTAAAGCTGCTGTCGCTGCCGCTGAAACAAGCAAACCTCCTACTACCTTCTTCTTCTCTGGTTTTGCCGTACGATACATCGCAAGCGCTGCACCACTAAGTCCAAAAATCATGAATGGGAACTTCCCTGCCATAAAGCGTGTACTACCATTCACCACCTGTCTCATAACTTCTGGTGTAGCACCTACTAATGCCCCCATGTTTGATAACTGCGCAAAGTATGCTGTATTGGCCCCATCCACAAGCATGGTCCCACCCGCATCAAGCAACACATTTGATTGGACAAAGCCTGTGAACCAGAACGGTGTATAGAATACATGGTGTAAGCCAACTGGAATCAGTGCACGTTCAATAGTACCATACAGCAACGTACCGATAGCACCTGATTCATTCACTAGCCCTGCTATTACTGCAATACCGTTTTGGATAAATGGCCATGCAAAAGCAAGCACCACCCCTACTACAAGCATGGTCACACATGTTACGATAGGTACAAAACGAGATCCACCAAAGAAGCCTAGAATCTGTGGTAATTGAATCTTGTGGTACTTATTGTGTAAAAGTGCTGCTGTAAAACCCGCCACAATACCACCAAACACAGAAATATTGAGGGTAAAGATACCCAGTGTTGTGGTCACATAAGTACTGTACTGAGCTGGTACATTATCTGCTGTAAGTACACCAAGACTCGTCACACCAAGTCCTAGCATCGTAGAAATAGACTGATGCATAACGATAAATCCGATTGCCGCTGCAAGTGCTGCTGTGCCTTTGTCAGACTTAGCAAGCCCTACGGCAATACCGATTGCAAAAAGCAGTGGCAAGTTGGCAAAAACAATGTCCCCTACATTTTTCATAATCGTTAAAATAGCTGTTATGAAATTATTGT
>JBOFIT010000231.1:0-6940 GCA_051650305.1 Cellulosilyticaceae bacterium | reverse complement strand
GCATGGACTTCATTGAGCGCTCCCTCTGCTGTCTGTACCATAGATACCCCATCCATTGTATTACGGTTTGCTTGACGAAGCCCTCTTACTTGAGCGTCCATTTTATTTGCGATGGCCATTCCTGCAGCGTCATCTGCTGCACTGTTGATACGTAAACCTGATGAGAGGCGTAGCATACTATCTGCAGCTTTATTATTGACTTTATTAAGTTCGTTTAATGTACGAATAGCTGGTATATTGTGATTAATTTTCACTGTATTCACTTCCTTTTTATGTAGTCTATTTTATCTTTTGTTAAGCTTTGTATCCTCGTGTTGGTTCGTCTACTGTATGCTCATTAAGGTATCCTTTTCCATAGGTCATACCTGCATACACTGCTTGAGTATTCTCCATCATCGGTTTTTGGTTAGTATCTGCCTGTGCTACCTGTAAATACCCTTGATAAATCATATCGATTAATCGGTAGATCTCTTCTAACTTCTCATCCTCTTTCCAATGATTCATCAAGTTGTACTGGATATACACATATAAATCAAATAACTCTTTCGCTAACGCTACTTCAAAATTCAAGTTTTCACTAAGGGTTACGAGCACTTCTCTCGCTCTATCGATGTGAACTTTACGTTCAACCCCTGTCGTTTGTCTTGCATTTTCTATATCGGCTAAAAAAAGTTCATACGTTACACAAAGCAGCTGTATTTCTGTAGCATTTGCTACTGTTGATACGGTAATCATGATTTTTTCTCCTCTTCTGCTTTTTTATCTATTTCCTCAAAGTAGTCGATAAAACCTCTGACCACGTGTAATATTTTTTTGTCTAGCTTCTTCGTCGGCTGTTGTTCAGGTGTGTCTGTCGCCATCTTTCCACTCCTATCTCTTCCTATACGGTGATTTCAAATTGACTTTCGTCTTTAAATACACGTGCAACCATTGTTTCCTTAGCTGCTGTATGGGTCTCATAAGCACCTTGCTCTACTTGATACCCAATGCCTTCTAGTATGTCTTGAATCACGTTCTTTTCTTCTTTCATAAGCTGGGTAGCTTCTTTTGTCTCACCTACTACTTGGTACGTAATCTTATCATCTTTTAATGTAAGGTGTGCCTTAACTTCTCCGAGATGTGGGGTATGATAACTAATGATTGCCCGCGTTTCTTCACTGGCTTGTTTGCTTTTCGCATTTCTTTCTTGGATATAAAGATTAACCAATCTTGTTTCTCCTTGAATGACAAAAGGTATCTGATACAGCCCTTCTTTATTGACAAGTTGACGTTGCACTGCCACTACCTCTTCCAGTTGTTTAAAGTGCTTGTAACCTTTCATATCGCCTTCTTGCATAGACTGCTCTTTTCTTGTGACCACTTCTTCCTGCAAGTGTTGTAAGTCTTCTTCTACTTCTTCAAAACTCTCTGGGAAACCTTTCTTTGTAAGCTCATGCTTCTGTAAAAGCTCCTCATATAACTTTGGCTCTTCACTTAACTTCTGAATCCAGTACATATTGGATAAAGTAAGAGGTATATGATGCTTTTCCATTATCTCTAGCATCTGTGGTTCAAAGCGTTTGATGGCTTCTACTTTTTCTTTGACACTTTGTGGTAGGACCTCCATCCCCCCATGCTTTCCTAGCTCCTCTTTCATAACTTGCTTGATAAAAGGATACAGTCTCGTACTTAATTCACCTAACTTCGTTATATTTTCTTTCGTCAAAGGAAGCTCCATCTCTTCAAGTAACTTCGCCACATCCACTACTTTCGTTATTTCTTCTCTCGCTTCCTGAAGCATAACCCTCGCCGTTGGCTTCGTATAATCTAGCTTCTCTATTTCTCCAAAGTCATCATCTATCTGCTGATTGATTCCTTGCCCTTTGGTACCATATCTCACTGCTTCTTCTAATTTTTCTAAAGTTAATGGCAAGTTGTTTTTATAAAGATACCCTACGATTTCTTCTTTATGAGACTTCACCTGCCCTAAAATGCGGTACATTCCGATAAGGCTTTGCTTCTGTTCTTCTGTAATCTTTCCTTTTTCTTCAAGTGTTACGATAGCCCCCGCCACTGTATCTTGAAGCTTTGGCATACGCTTCTCACCTAGCCACTCTACCAAGTGTGTAAGAGATGCTTTATAAGGGTTAATCCCTTCTTTAATAAGCTCTGCTGCTTCATAAGGAGTGAGGTCCTCTATGATGACATTGATCTTCTCAAGTGCTACCTTCATATCTTCTAGATGTGGCATCGTCAAGTCCATCTGGTTCGCAATAAGGGCTCTACTTGCTTCCATTGTCACCTTATCCTGTGGAAGCGCCTGACGTTCTAAGAAATGCTTCACTTCTTCATCTAGCTTTTGAATAGTCTCACCAAAGCGTTTCTCAGGCACTGTTCCCACTTCTTCATAGGCGATGAGCGCCTCATGTATATTTTCTAATGTTTTTGCTTCGCCATGATCACCAGCTTGCCCAGGCACTAGCTCCCCTGCTGCCACTTCTTTGTAGCGTCCTACTAAGATAGCTGCTTCCATCGTTTGCTTAATCTGATGTTTCGTATCTTCGGTCACAGGAAGTTCTACTTTTTGTATGGCATCTTCTATCGTCACCTCTTCTATATGACGTAGTTCTTCTGCCACTTTCATAAGCTCTGTACTTTCTAATGGCATCTTCTCACTTAACTTTCTAGCACTTTCTGTATTAAGCATTGCACGTATATCTTTAATTTGGTCTTTGATTGACTGTACTTTTTCCTGACTGGCAGGATCTTTTGTGTGGGACTCATCTTGTACACCCACTTCTCCTGTTTGCTTTTCCGTTATCGTTTCTTTTGTAGGTACTGATGTTCCCTTAAGTACTTTTTCTGTATTTTTAAGTAAGCTTTCACGCAAGTTGCCAATCGTTATATCTTTCCCCGATGCTACCGTCTCTTGAATATGGCCTTCATCCACTTGTGTTAGGTCATCGATAATGTCCTTGATATCTTTTTCTGTATAGAGGATTTTTTCTTCCTCCATCAGTACTCTATTACCTGCTTCTTCATTAGCTTCCATATCTTCTAATGCTTTCTGTGCTTCGTCTTGCTTATCAAGCCCCTCTACCGCAGCTTGGATATTTTGCAATTTCACCACAGATTCTTTGGATACATCTAAGCCTAATGACATCAGCTTTTCTACTGCACCTCTATTCCCCTGATTATCAGCAATGCCATTGTATCCCATGACTTTTGTTACGTCTTCTTTGAGATACTGATTAATTCCTTTTTGACTATTCGCTGTAAAGCTTCCTTTATAAAGACTATTAATGGTAATCTCTTTGTCTGCCATAGCCGCAGCATACATCCCATTATGCTGCTCTTTAATACGGTCTATTTTTTCTTCAATAGGTGGGTAGTGTGCTTCTCTGATACTAGGACTCTCGGTCTTTTCTTCCTTAGCAGTTCTATAAGCTAATTCGCCTAGGGTTAAGTCGCCCACATTATAGCCTGCCTGGTATAAATAAGCAGCTTTTTCTTCTGCATACTCTATCTGTTCCTCCACATCTTGCCACGCTTTGCGTACTTCTTGTGAAGTCATCTCTTCATAGCCATACTGCTGCAAAAAATCCTGTGTTTTAGTATGGCTGTATTGCTCTGTATGATACACGACCTCTTTCTGAGGTGCTGTTTTTTTATAAAACATTTCTGATGTATAAATATTTTGTTCTCTATTTTTAATACCTTCAATCATTTTTTCACCTCATTATCTTATCTCTACTATATGTCGGCTTTTCCGCTTGAAAGCTTTAATCACCTTGACTAAGCATAAGACCACATTATTTTGTGTATATTATAGTTAAGTAGCTTTCTACTTGTCTCAGTTGCAAAAACAGTGTTTTTAATTTATAATAGGTCTATTATATTTTGCTAAATTTTTATAAATAGTACATAATTTAATGCTAAACTATTTTTCAAGTTGGCAAACTATAAATGACTTTTAAACTATAGGAGAGTGATTTAAAATTGGATCCGGCACAGTTGGTACAAATTTCTATACTTCTTGTTTTACTAGTAGGCTCAGCTTTCTTCTCTGCATCTGAGACAGCCCTTATGTCTATTAGCAAAATTGACGCCAGACATATGGTAGAACAAAATGTGAAAGGCGCAAAGCTAGTAGCTAAACTAGTAGACGACCCAAACAAATTATTAGGTTCCATCTTAGTAGGTAATAACTTAGTCAATATCGGTGCATCTTCTCTTGCAACGGTGATTGCTATGGGCATATGGAACGAAAAAGGCGCAGCTATTGCAACAGGGGTTATGACACTCCTTGTTCTTATCTTTGGAGAGATTACACCAAAATCTTTATCTACACAAAACGCTCAGAAAGTAGCTGTCTTTGTATCTCCAGTAATTGCTATCGTGGTGACTACACTTAGCCCAATCGTTCGTGTGTTAATGTTTATCTCAAACCTACTTATTCGTTTGTTTGGCGGGAAAATAGATACAAGTAAACCATTCATTACAGAAGACGAATTAAAAACTATCGTGACTGTAAGCCATGAAGAAGGGGTACTTGAGGACCAAGAAAAAGAAATGATTTATAACGTGTTTAGCTTTGGTGATTCTTATACTAAGGACGTTATGATTCCTCGAACAGATATGATAGCCATTGACGTAAATGCTACATATGATGAGATTTTAGACCTTTATAAGGAAGAGCAGTTTTCACGTATGCCTGTGTATGAAGAAAGCTTCGATAATATCGTAGGTGTTATCTATGTGAAAGACTTACTCCTTAAACAATTTGACCATTCTAAGTTCAAGGTACATGATTTTTTAAGAGATGTATACTTTGTTCATGAGTTTAAGCGTATCGATGAACTTTTCAAGGAACTACGTTCTAAAAAGATTGGTATGGCAATTGTTGTTGATGAGTATGGCGGTACTGCTGGTCTTGTAACGATGGAAGACCTTATCGAAGAAATCGTGGGTGATATTGATGATGAGTACGATATTACAGAAAATGATTTTATAGAAGTAGCAACCAATGAGTATCTGGTTGATGGTACATTTAGAATTTCGGAGTTCAACGAAAAACTCGATTTGAATATTTCTTCTAACGAATTTGATTCGATTGGTGGTTTTATTATAGGGCTTCTGGACCGATTCCCTGATGAGGGTGAGGTTGTGGAATTTGAGGGGATCACCTTCAATGTGGAGGACACTTGTAATAACCGTATTAATAAATTGCGTATCGTATTATCTGATGCGGCACGTGAAAAAGAAGAGGAGTAAGGCATATGCCTTACTCCTCTTCTTTTTTGTATGTTATCGCGGAGTACATAGCCTTTGGTAAGGGCGTACACCTCTACAGTTGCGTGTCCCTCCGAGATTATTCCTCCATCTCAGTTAGAGATGCTGCCCCCTCTTTATCCTGTGCTGCTTGCTTGGGTAAGATAAGCATCATGAAAGCTGCTATGAGAAGTCCTACTCCATAGAAATAGAATGGGATGCGATGGCCTATGTGGTCGTACATCATACCGCCTAGTAGTGGGCCTATGGCGCCTCCTATACCACATACAGTGCTGTATACCCCATAGTTTTGTCCGGTGGCATGGCCCCCTGTCATCTTGGCAAAGAGTGCTGTTCTTGCTGGGCCATCTAGCATATCACCTATGGCATCTAGACACCATAAGCCTGCTAGAACTGTCGTGCCTTCTACGAAGGGCACTATGCCTATGGCAATACTGCTTATGCCTAGTCCTATTGCTGCAATCTTGTATTTGTTTCCCTTGTCGCTGACACGCCCCAGTCTGCCTGGTAGAAAGCACCAAAGTAGTGCTGATGGGAAGAAGATATAGGATAGCAGGCCTAGGTCTCGACTTACATATTCTTGCAGATAAATCATAAGGATTGGCCCTACCATGGATGAAAATAAGGCTACGACAAACCCAACGCCTACAAGGCCTATGGCTTTTTTGGGTAACTCTTTAAGTGTTTTTGCCTTATCTTTTTTGAGATTTACTTTTCGTGTCTCAGGTACACGTAGTGCCGTTAGGACCGCCGCTATCATTGCACACAAGGCAAAGATACAAAAGATACGATGCCATCCTTCTACAAAGTCCACACGAAAGAGGTAGCTCATAGCGAATCCCATCCCAAAGATCATCCCTGTAGTCTGTGCAGCACTAAAATTCCCTAGCCTTTCACCTATCCCTTCCCCTTCGGCTAGGTCTACTGCTACGGCATAAATCCCCATACTGAGTAGCGCAGATGCAACCCCTTGTATCACACGTACTGTATACATCATAGCAGGTGTATGTGCTGATGCTAGTAGATAAAAAGCTACACCGTACAATGCCATGCCCCCTATAAGAAGAGGCTTACGCCCAATCTTATCCGATATTCTCCCTACTACGGGCTTGAGAAGTAAGATAATGATAGAAACGACTGAAAACATTCCTCCTATAGCGGTGGCATTCATACCTATCTCTACGCTATAAATAGGTAACAAAAACGACATCACAAAAAATGAAAGTGAAACTAATATCAGTGGTAACTTTAAATAATCCTTTTTCATAAATCCCCCTATATATCTTTTATTAAACCCCTTTTGTCACCTTGTCCATAAACTTTCTATAAAGCACCTGCATGGCTGGTTCATTGGCTGTGTACGCTTCTACCTCTTCTACCGGTATCCACTTCACGCCACTATTTTCATCTGCCTTGATGCACACTTCCTCCCTATCATCTGCTTCTAATAGGTAAGCTACTGATAAGTGAAGATGGGGTGCCACATACTTCCCTTTCTTCATATGACTTGCTACTGGTAGCACATCTATCGAGAAGATCTCTGTACTAAGTGGTGTAAAATGCTGTACCCCTGTCTCTTCTTGTGCTTCTTTGATTGCTACACCAAGCAAGTCACAATCCCCATCATTGTGTCCTCCTGTCCAAGCCCATGCGTTATAAATATTGTGAT
>JBOFIT010000230.1:0-8530 GCA_051650305.1 Cellulosilyticaceae bacterium | reverse complement strand
ACTGACGGTGAAAGAAAGGGGGGATAGTGTGGCTGAACTTCTAAAAAATGCTATGACAGGGGTAAATATCATACCCACTGTATTGTTAGGCGTCGTATTACTTTATTGGCTTATCGTTATCATTGGCGTTATAGATTTTGAGTTTTTAGATTTTGATTTAGATGTGGATGGTGTAGATCAGGGGCCATTTTATGCAATACTAGCGTTTTTAAATCTAGCAGAAGTACCTTTTATGCTGGTGCTTAGCATACTCGCATTAAATTGGTGGATTATAGTGATGCTACTATGTTACTTACCTATAACCATAGGTGGTGTCGTAAGTGGCATACTGTTTATACCAGGCTTTGGTGTGAGTCTTGTGATCACCAAGTATGTAACGCGTCCATTAAAAGGTATCTTTAAGCATACGACATTGGAAAAAGATGAGTATGTGATCGGGCAACTCTGTACACTTAGATGCGAGATTGAAGGGGACCGACTTGGGCAGGCAGAGATTGAAAGAGATGGTGCACAGTTAGTCATTAATGTAAAAGCGGAAAATAAAGGACAAACATTTCATAAGAATGACGTTGCACTTGTAAGTAGTAGAGATAGGGAAAAAAACATCTATTATATTATTAAATAAAGGAGAGATTGTATGGGTATCATGTTAGTAAGTATAGGGGCAATTGTCATTATTATTTTAGGGATTCTCGCACTATTTGCGAGGTTCTATCGCAAGGTGGAGCAGAGTAAGGTTGTGGTAAGAAATGGGGTTGGCGGACCTAGAGTAAGCTTTGGGGGAATGATGGTTGTACCAATCGTACATAGACATGAAATTATGGATATTTCAGTCAAGCGCGTAGAGATTGCTAGAGAAGGTAAGGATGGTTTGATTTGTAAAGATAATCTAAGAGCAGATATAAGAGTTGCATTCTTCGTAAGAGTTAACCAAAGTAGAGAAGATGTGCTGAAGGTCGCGCAATTACTAGGTTGCCAAAAAGCATCTGACCCTACAACTTTAATGGACTTCTTCGATGCCAAGTTCTCAGAAGCTTTAAAGACAGTGGGTAAGAAGTTTGATTTTGTCCAACTCTATACGGAGAGAGAAACTTTCAAGAATGAGATTTTACAGATTATTGGTACAGACTTAAATGGTTATGTGCTAGATGATGCAGCCATTGATTACCTTGAACAAACGGATATCAAACTTTTAAATAGTAACAATATCCTAGATGTAGAGGGGATTAAGAAAATAACTGAGCTTACAGCGAAGCAAGTCATCTTAGCGAATCAAATCGAAAGAGAAAAAGAGAAGACCATCAAGCAACAAGATGTAGCTGCAAGAGAAGCTATACTTGAACTTGAAAAACAAAATGCAGAAGCAGAAGCGAAGCAAAAACGCGAGATAGCGATTATCACTTCTAGAGAAGAAGCAGAAGCTGAAAAAGTAGCTCAAGAAGAGCGCTTCAAGGCAGAGATCGCTAAAGTTAAGACAGATGAAGAGATAGAAGTTGCGGAGCAAAATAAACAAAGACAAGTCATCATTGCTATGAAATCCAAAGAAAGTACAGAAGCGGTAGAGACAGAAAGAGTCGATAAAAAACGCCTGCTTGAAAGAACAGATAAAGAAAAACTCGTGGAACTTGCAAACATTGAAAAAGAAAAAGCAGTCGAAATGGAAAAGAAAAATATTCAAGTTGTCATCAGAGAAAGAGTAGCAGTCGAGAAAGATACTGTCGTTGAAGAAGAAAAAATCAAGGATACACGTGCCCTAGCAGAAGCAGAGCGTTATAAGACTGTGGCAATTAAGAAGGCGGAAGAAGAAGCAGAGAAGAATCTGATTATAGAAGTACAAATTGCAGAAGCTTCAAAACAAGCGGCTGAAAGAATCGCAGAAAAAACAATTATCGATGCAGATGCGAAGCTTAAGGCGTCACAAAAAGAAGCAGAATCAATCAAAGTCATCGTGGATGCGAAAGTACTTGAAGATGCAGCGAGTGGTATGGCAGAAGCAAAAGTAATCGAAGCCAAAGCTTTAGCACAGGCGAAAGGCGATGCAGCTAAAGTTGAAGTCAAAGAGAAAGACGGTACTGTGGAAGCTGATATCTTAAAGAAAAAATACATGGCAGAAGCAGAGGGTATCAAAGAGAAAGCGACCAGCATGAAGGCACTAGACGATGTGGGTAGAGGTCATGAAGAGTTCAAGCTTAAACTTGAAAAAGAAAAAGCCATCGACCTTGCAAATATCAACATACAGAAAGACATTGCAGAGGCACAAGCAGCAGTTATTACAGAAGCTCTCAGATCAGCTAAGATTGACATTGTGGGTGGAGAGACCATGTTCTTTGATAAGATTATTGGTTCTATTACCAAAGGGAAATCTGTAGACCGCATGGTAGAAAATAGTGACGTACTTACGGATATCAAAGATACCTTTATCACAGGTGACCCTGAGTACTTCAAGCACCAATTAGAGGCGTTCAGTAGCAGATTTAACTTATCATCAGAAGACTTCAAGAACTTATCAATAGCAGGTGCTATCAACAAAATGATGCGCTATGCTGATGGTGCAGATAAGACGATGCTCGGTCAGCTCCTTGATACTGTAAATAAGGCAGGTGTTGCTGAGTTGCCAGCAAAAATCATAGAAACTGTACGTAAATGAGGTAGGTCATGGGGGATAAAGAGCTAAATAATAATAAAGCAATGGAAAATAGCGCCTATGAAGTCATTAAAAACCGTTTGCTTAAACATGGCAATGACTTAGAGGAACGTGCCCTAAAGCTGAATGCTGCTAGAAAAGAAGTCTTTGGTGGAATAGAAACCAAGCTTCTTGGCAGCAAGCAGGTGATCACAGAACATAACTGTATACCGAGAGATATGGCACCAGTAGAGGATTATTTTATCTTTGGCTACAATGTGCATATAGGGCTGAAGACGAAAGTGGAACTAAGTGACGTATTTGCGATCTATGCCTATAAGGACCATGGCTTTCAAAAACAAGAGCTGGACTTCATAGGTGATGAGCAGTTCTTAAGAGACTTTGATGAACTTTATAGGTACTATAAACATACGTTTTTTGCGAAGTTTACCATCACAGAACCATACTTTTATATGATTTTTCAAACGGGCAAAAATGCCACGGATATTAAAGTGTTTAAATGGCTTATTGAAGGTGGTAGATTAACTTATATTGATAGCAGAAGTGAGCATGAAGTGAGGCTGACTTATGAAAATGACTTTAAGTGCATCAGGGCATCGAGAGATGACCAGCGAAGTGGGCAACATCCTCATGTATCTATTCTAGACCGTGTCTTCGTGGAAACAATTGGTGGAGACTTAACTATTAAAGTTGAGGATAATACGGCAACAGGCAAGGGCATCTATTCAGAGGCGGTGGAGGATAAGGATCAAACCCTTGATGATGCTGAGATATGCTATAGCGATTTAGGGCAAATGCTTATCCTTAAGATAAAGCCCTACAAAGAAAATGAGTACAGGTATTTTATCTTTAACGATAAGTTGAAAAACGTTGTGAGAATGGACGCCGTCAAAGACAGTTGTATGCTTTTACCAGGTGGGCATGGACTGATATTCCCAAAGGGTTACTATTTGCAAAACGGGGAATACAAAGTATTTGATGTACCTGCCGAAAATGCTATTTTTGATCAGATCATTAGTGCACCTAATGGCGAAGACTATCAGTATATTTTTTATAACCTAGAGAGCGGTACCTACTTGGTGTATTCCTATAATATCATCGAGCAAATGATTGAAACGCCTATTGTATGTAGTGGGTACTCACATTTTAATAATGGTGAGATGATTGTCTTTAAACAAGAGAATGAACCACGAAAAAACCATATGATACAAATCTGGCAAACGCCTTATGTTGGTAAGAACTATGTAAGTGAAAGTCCTAACGATTCCGTCTTATTTAACATTGGCAATAAGGACATCGTTCATTGCATGGCGGATTGTAACCTCGTGAAGAAGTTGATCGAAAAAGGTGAGGGCTATCAGAGTATCTACATTGATATTGTCAAAGAATCAGAACGCATCATCGATACGTATTTTTGGCTAGACAAAGAAGAGGCGTACAATCTGAAAGAGGTGTTTCTACGTATCAAAGAGACAGCCGCTTTTGCAATCGGTGAGTTTGAAAAAGTGGTACGTATCAAGAAGGCTACGAAGAAGCAAATAGCAGATGTAAAGGACAGCGCAGAAGAACTTTTAAAGCGATTAGCCTATGGAAGTTTTGACACCATTGATGAGTATGTCAAAGTATTGGCTGATATCAGAAAGCTTCGAGGGGAGATTGTATCCTTAAGGGACTTAAGCTATACAGACCTTTCGGTAGTGGATGCTCTTGATGCGAGCGTCAAAGAAAAAAATGATGTCTTTTCTAAAAAATGCGTTGAGTTTTTAATTGACCCTAAAGGACTTAAGCCTTATGAAGATAGGGTAGGTGCATTGCAAGGTGACATTAAGAATGTGACGAAATCAAAAGAAGGTAAAGAACTTATCGAGAAAATGGATGAGACTTCAGCTGATTTGGAGCTTTTAATCGATATCGTAGGGAACTTCAAGATTGAGGACCCTACCATCACCACACAGATTATAGAGAAGATTTCTGCTTTATTCTCCCTTATCAATAATGCGAAGGCTAAGGTAAAGGGGAAAATCGAAGCATTTACCAAAAGCGAAATGACTGTTCAGTTTAACGCCCAAGTAAAGCTTCTGAATCAAGCGGTAGTCAACTACTTAGATGTGTCGGATACAGTGGAGAAATGCGACCAGTATCTGAATAAAGTGATGGTGACTATACAGGAGCTAGAAGGCAAATTCGCTGAATTTGATGAGTATGTCATGAAGCTTACTGAAAAAAGAGAAGAGCTTTATGCAGCTTTTGAAAATAAGAAGCAGGCACTTCTTGATAAGATTAATAAACGCATCACCGCACTCTTCGGTGCATCAGAACGTATCATAAGTGGGATAGCCACGAAGCTAAAAACTTTTCAATCCGCAGAAGAAATTAAAGGGTATCTAGCGACGGACATTATGGTGGAGAAGGCTCGTGATATTATTTCTGAGCTGAACAATCTAGGCGATAGTGTGAAGGCAGATGAGATTACCGCTAAATTAAAGACATTAAAAGAAGATGCGATTCGTGAACTTAAGGATAAGCAAGAGCTTTATGTAGATGGCGAAAATGTCATTAAGCTTGGGAAACATCGCTTCTCCGTCAATACGAAGATGTGTGATCTTTCCATGGTGCAAAAAGAAGATGGTATGTACTACCATATCACAGGCACAGATTTTTGGGATAAGGTCATTCATGAGGAGATCGATAAGTATCGCCATGTGTTTGATCAAAGTATTGTATCAGAGAGTCTTGAGGTATATCGAGGCGAGTATCTTGCATATTTAATCTTTGAAGCAGCAAAACGTAAGGAAATTGAAAGTCTAGATGCATTGTACGCAAAATCAGAGGCACAGCTTATGGCAGTTGTTCAAAAGTTCATGGAGCACCGGTATCAAGAGGGCTATACAAAAGGGGTACATGACGGAGATGGTACGAAAATTCTCAAAGCGGTACTCGAGTTGCATCAAACCATCGATTTATTAACTTATAGTAATGAAGTGAGAGCAGTGGCTAGGCTGTATTGGCATCAGTTAGCAGACCAAGAAACTAAGAGCCTACTCAGTACTAGGCTAAGGGAACTTGCTAAGATTAGTCGCTACCTGCAATCAGCACCGCAACTTGATAACTATATACCTTATGTAGTCAGCAAGCTTGAAAAGGCCTACAAGGATGTAACCTTCTTCCAAGACAAGGCTATACCATTGGCGGCAGAGTACCTTTGTAAAGAACTGATGAAAGATGAAGGCTTCGTCGTAAGTAAGGAAGCAAAGAACATCTATGATGGCTTTATGGCTTACTTGCGAGATAAAAATGCTTTAGAAGAATACCAAGTATCCATCAAAGCTAGCATGCAAGATGTGGAAGGCCTTTTCTATCTCATCAAACAATGGGTGCATGTGTATCGCGTAGAGGCTTTAGAGCATAACGATATGTTTGCAGCTTTAGATGAGGAAGCGTTGGCAGGTATCTTAGATGAAGTCATTGTCATGCTTATCCAAAATGACGCAGGTGGTGAGCGAGTGGTGTATGCAGATACCAAGAAAACACTCACCGAATTAGTAGGCACCCATAGCGTCATTCAAGGGGGTAACTACACCTTAGTTTATACAAAGTTTATGGATAAACTAAGCTATTACAATGAAGTGGTAGTAGGCGATTACCTTAGATTCCAAGCAATTAAGAAGGAGCTTATCCAAGGATTTAAAGAAAAACTCCACTTAGATGATTTCAAACCTCAAGTGCTGTCATCCTTTGTGAGAAATAAACTTATCGACAAAGTGTATCTACCACTTATAGGGGATAACCTCGCCAAACAAATAGGTGTTGTGGGCGAAGATAAGCGAACAGACCTCATGGGCATGCTCCTACTTCTTTCACCACCAGGGTATGGTAAGACGACGTTGATGGAATACGTAGCAAGTAGACTTGGCATTACACTCGTTAAAGTCAATGGGCCGTCACTTGGGAATGAAGTGACATCCCTAGACCCAGAGAAAGCACCTCATATGAGTGCTGGCGATGAACTGAGAAAGCTCAATCTGGCTTTAAAGATGGGGAATAATGTTATGCTTTATGTGGATGATATTCAGCACTGTAATCCAGAATTCCTACAGAAATTCATCTCCTTATGTGATGGACAGCGTAAAATCGAAGGGGTATACAATGGTGTGGCACAGACTTATGACCTAAGAGGCAAGAAAGTAGCTGTCGTTATGGCGGGGAACCCCTATACAGAAAGTGGCGATAAATTCAAGATACCAGATATGCTTGCCAACCGTGCGGATGTCTACAATCTTGGGGATATGCTTCGAGAAAATGAAGAAGCCTTCAAACTGAGTTACATCGAAAATAGCCTAACTTCTAACCCAATACTTAGTAAGCTGGCTAGTAGAAGCGCAAGTGATTTATATGGCCTAGTAGAAATGGCGAAAGGCGCTGAGAGAGAAAGTGTCAACTTTGAGACTGCATATGGGGTAGATGAGCTGAATGAATATATTGGCGTTCTCCAAAAGCTCTTTAAAGTAAGAGATGTGGTACTCAAGGTCAATATGGAATACATCTACTCAGCAGCCCAAGCCGATGAGTATAGAAATGAACCACCATTCAAACTTCAAGGGTCTTATCGTAATATGAACAAAATTGCAGAGAAAGTGGTCTCAGCAATGAATGATGAAGAGTTGAACGGACAAATACTTGCAAGCTATGAGAATGACGCCCAGACTTTAACAAGTGGCGCAGAGGCGAATATGCTTAAGTGGAAAGAACTTGTAGGCTGTCTAAGTAGCGAGGAGCAAAATCGCTGGGAGGAAATCAAAAAGATATTCCTTAAAAATAAGTTTATCAAAGGTGATGACAAGATGGGGCAGGCAGTTATGGCATTGAGTAATCTCACAGAGAACTTAGAAATGATTAAGGATATACTCGCTAGGGGTATAGCTAAAAAGTGATAAGTAAAAAAGAGATTGATGATAGGCAGTAAAAATCTTTTGCAAAGGGTTTATTTTTGAGAAAATCTTGGTATAATATAAGTATATAAAGAAATGCTCAGTAGCGGCAAACTACTAAGCATTCCTAAAGTGAGACGTTTGTTTTATTTTAGGGCTATTGGAATAGGAAAAGTTTAAATGTTAAACTTAGTGAATAAGGCTCAATCTTTGTCGGGATGGGAGCCTTTTTCTTTTGTCTTAAATTCTAGTTTAAGACCTGTGATACCTATTTCAAATTTTACGTCGTGTGGATACACTCCGTTTATGAAGCAGATAATAACAAATAATAGAAAGCCTATTATTGCAATAGTTATCATTAGTATCATATCCAATACCACCCCCTTTGTGCCATGATGAAGAAATCACCAATAGCCCAAGGAGGAGAAAACGTTCAAAACCCCCGCCCATCCATGCGGTTTAGTTATGTTTACTGGAATATTATAACATAACAGTAAAAGCATTGATAGGATAAGATAACTCATTTTTAGATATAACAAGGCTAGCAGAGGCTGATATCATGGTGAACCGTATCGCCCATAGCAAATTATGATATAATTGGATTAGAAATGGAAAATATTCAATAAAGAAAGGAAAAGGGTAAGATGCCCTGACAACAGCAGATGATTAAACAAATCGTAAGAGATACCGAGCAATTAAAACTTAAATCAGTGGAGGCGACACAGGAAGACCTCTACATTATTGATGATATGATTGATACAGCAAAAGCCAACGAAGACATTTGCGTAGGGCTAGCAGCGAATCAAATCGGTGAACATGTATGGATTATCGTAGTCAAAATGGGCAAGCAATTCATCCCACTAGTCAATCCAAAGATTATCAAACGTAGTCAATCTACGTACGAGGCAGAGGAAGCTTGCTTGTCTCATGAAGGGACAAAGAAGGCGAAACGCTACTC
>JBOFIT010000229.1:0-2547 GCA_051650305.1 Cellulosilyticaceae bacterium | reverse complement strand
GTGTTGATTACAGGAAAAAATGAGCAAGAGGTAGCACAAAAAGCACATATGTTGGCCCATTATTATCAATACTACAATAAAAAAGGTCTTTTCCGTATATTAGGTCCTACAACGGCCCTTATTAGTAAAGTGGCAGATGACTATAGATGGAAGATCCTTATCATAGGCGAAGAGAGAGAAAAAATACTTTTGTTTGGTAAATACTGCATGAATAAGTTTATTAAACGCGAAAAAGTTGATACAATAAAATTAAACTGGGATATCGATCCCTTGAATATGGTATAAATCGAGGAGGATTCAAATGGCTATAAGAACAATTAGAACAGAAGGCGAAGCAATACTAAGAAAAGCATCTAAAAAAGTGGATAAATTTGATGCACAATTAGCAGAGTTATTAGATGATATGAGAGATACAATGTATGAGGCAGAAGGCGTAGGGCTTGCTGCTCCACAAATTGGTCTTTTAAAGCGCATTTTCGTTATTGATATTGGCGAAGGTGTTATTGAATTTATCAATCCAGAAGTGGTAGCAGTAGATGGCGAGCAATTCGGTGAAGAAGGTTGCTTAAGCGTACCTAAAAAATACGGCCATGTGAGACGTCCATACACTGTGACAATGCGTGCACAAAACCGCTTAGGCGAATGGTTTGAAATCACAGGTGAAGAATTAATGGCACGTGCGATGCTTCATGAGAATGACCACTTAGAAGGCAAACTTTTCATCGACTTAGTGGAAGGCGACATCGTAGATATTGGTGATCAGCAGTAAGGAGCGTGGTAAGTTATGAACATAGTATTTATGGGAACACCCGATTTTGCAGTACCTACATTACAAATGTTAATTGATGAAGGTCATCAGTTATTGGCAGTGGTGACACAGCCAGATAGACCAAAAGGTCGTGGTAACAAAGAAACCATGTCACCGATTAAAGAACTTGCACTTAAGCATGACATTCCAGTGCTCCAACCAGAGCGTGTGAAAGGGAATGAAGCTTTTTGTGAAGAACTAAAGGCGCTAAAGCCAGATGTGATGGTTGTAGTCGCTTATGGACAAATCCTACCTGAAAGCATCTTAGAGATACCAGCTTTAGGCTGTATCAATATTCACGGATCGTTGTTACCACATTATCGTGGGGCAGCACCTATTCAGTGGAGTGTTATTAATGGCGAAGCGGTAACAGGCGTTACCATTATGTACATGGACAAAGGTATGGATACAGGCGATATGCTACTAAAACGTGAAATGGCCATTGAAAGTACAGACACTTATGAGACATTACACAACAAAATGAAAGTTGTGGGTGCGAATGCTTTAAAAGAAGCATTACCACTTATTGAACAAGGCGGCATCGGTAGAGAAAAGCAAGACAATGAAGCAGCTACTTATGCACCACCTATTCAAAAAACACTTGGGGAAATCGACTGGACAAAGAGCGCACAAGTCATTGACTGCCTTGTAAGAGGGGTTAATCCATGGCCAGCTGCTTATACTTTCTATGAAGGGCAACTTTTCAAAGTATGGGTTTGTGAAGTCGTAAAAGAAAATGAAGGATGCCAACCAGGAACGATTTTATCAGTAGATAAAGAAGGCATTCGTGTACAAACAGGAGATGGGATAATACTTATTAGGGAGATTCAAGCCCCTAACAAAAAACGTATGGCAGTCTCAGAGTATATAAAGGGAAATACCATTGAGGCTTCTTGTTTGCTAGGGAGATAGCAAAAAAAAGGAGAGAATCACATGCCATTTTATATGAACACATCTTATATCGGTTTATTTTTACTTATTGCAATTATACCGGTTGTTGCAAGTATGAAAGTACAAGGTGCTTTTAAAAAATATGCACGTGTACGTAGTGTATCAGGGTATACAGGAGAAGAAACAGCAAGACGTATTTTGATGATGAATAACTTAAATCAAGTGACCATTCGTCCCATTAGAGGATCCATGACGGACCATTACAATCCATTACAAAAAGAAGTTTCTTTATCTCAAACGGTCTATGGTCAAAATACGATTTCGGCAATAAGTGTAGCAGCTCATGAAGTGGGGCATGCTATTCAAGATGCCACAGGCTATTCTTTTTTACGTTTCAGACATCGTCTGTATCCTGTAACCAATATCGCAAGTCAGCTTTCAATGCCGATGGTTATTTTAGGATTTATTACGCCTTTTACGGGAATGGTAACCGTGGGGCTTGTATTATTCTCAATTACGACGCTTTTCTCATTAGTAACGCTTCCAGTAGAGATTAATGCATCCAATCGTGCCATTGCAGCCCTTTCAAGCAGCGGTATTTTATCACCAGAAGAGCTTAAAGGTGCTAGAGAAGTATTAAATGCAGCCGCATTTACTTATGTCGCTGCAGCAGCAACATCTATTTTAATGCTACTTCGCCTGATTCTTATATATGGTAATCAAGACAGAGATTAAAGAGGCGCCCCTTGGCGCCTTTTTATATAGAAAAAGTGAGGAATTTTTATGAAAAATGTACGTGAACAAATAGCTACGTTACTAACTGAAATGGAGAAAGATGCAAGTTATAT
>JBOFIT010000228.1:0-2257 GCA_051650305.1 Cellulosilyticaceae bacterium | reverse complement strand
TGAGCCAGGATCAAACTCTCGTTAAAAAGTTTGTCATCTGACAATTTGTTGTGCTATTAAGTTAGCACTGACTCATCACTTAAAGTGATATTTGAATCGACTGGTCTATTGGTTGTTATTTTATTTTCAAAGTTCATTTGTTTGTTGATTAACAAGGCGTTACACCCTGCGTCGTTAGCGTGTTGTTCGCTGCTGACTTGACTTATTATGCACTATATAGAGACATAAGTCAACCCTATTTCTAGGTTTTTTATCGTTTTTTTTAATATATATACGTTATCAACTGTTTATACACATTATCCCCATTTTATCCAAAGGTTTGTCCAACTTGTACACAGAGTTATTCACATATTGTTATGTTATCTTATCCTTTTAACTATTGTATTAAGCATCATTTATAAGTAAAGTTATCCTCTTACCGCTATAAATTTAAAATATTTCTTGAAAATAATTTTATAATATCCTAGTCTTAATCTATGAAAAGAGGGATATCTCATGTATAACCAAAGTATGCTTAAATTAGAAAGTCTTATTCAAGAGCACTACCCAAGTATGACTGGCATTGTCGTATTTAAAAATCATGAAGTTACTTATGAAAAGTATTTTAATGAGTATACTTCTACTGATACAGTTCATATCGCATCCGTAACAAAAAGCATTCTTTCTATATTAATAGGTATTTCTCTAGATAAAGGCTACATTAAAAGCATTGATCAAAAAGTTTTAGAGTTTTTTCCTTCATATACTATCAAACGGAGTGAGAAAACAATCCAATCTATCACTATAAAACATCTGCTCACAATGACTGCACCCTATAAATACAAATCCGAACCCTATACTAAAGTCTATTCCAGTGAGGATTGGACAAAAGCTGCCTTAGATTTATTAGGTGGTAAAGGGACTATCGGAGAATTCAAATACTCTACTGTAGGATCACATATCTTATCTAGTATTCTTACAAATGCAACTAGACAATCTGTCCTTGATTTTGCCAATGAACATTTATTTAGACCTCTTGATATCCATCCGTCTCATGATACAATGATTCATAATAAAGAAGATTATCTTGCTTTCCTTAAAGGTAGATATGTGAGTGGGTGGATTGTGGATCCTAAAGGTATACATACTGCTGGTTGGGGACTTACCTTGACGCCTACAGATATGGCAAAGATCGGTCAGTTATACTTAAATAATGGCTTATGGTATAATCAGCAGATTATTTCTCCACATTGGATTCATGAGAGTATTAAAGCACAAAGTCGATGGGGAAGTTTATCTTACGGTTATTTGTGGTGGCCTATTAATACTTATGGGTATAATGACTATGCAGCTTTAGGTGATGGTGGCAATGTCATTTATATCTCACCTAAAGAAAATATCGTTATTGCTATCGCAGCGCAATTTAATTCCAAGTCTAAAGATATGATTGAATTTATTCAGCGCCATCTACTTCCTTCTTTAGAATAAGCTCTCTTAGATGCTCTAAATATATATAACACTAAGTTAGGACGTGAAAAAATGATTAACTTTGCAATCTATGAAACAACCTTAGGATTTATTGAAATAAAATACAGAGAAGATACCTTACTAGCCTTACAGAAAATAAATGCTACAACCACAAGTGATCTAGGTATAAAAAATAGCTTCACAGATCTTGTATATAATCAGATTTGTGAATACTTAATAGGAAAGCGAAAGCACTTCACCTTTGATTATGCATTAAATGGAACTACATTTCAAAAAAGTGTCTGGCAAGAACTTTGCAATATTCCTTACGGTGAAACCAGAACCTATAAAGATATTGCAAAAGCCATTGGTAACGAAAAAGCTTGCCGTGCCGTAGGTATGGCAAATAATAAAAATCCTATAGCTCTTGTCGTACCTTGCCATAGAGTTATTGGTAGCAACCAAAGGCTTGTCGGCTATGCGGGTGGATTAGCAATGAAAGAATTCTTGCTAACTATAGAAAAGAAGAATAAATGAACATAAAAAAAATCTCTAGTAACTATTCATTACTAGAGATTTTTTATGTATTGCGGAGTCAGGACTTGAACCTGAGACCTTCGGGTTATGAGCCCGACGAGCTGCCAACTGCTCCACTCCGCGTCATTATGATAGGGTTATAGCCTATCCACACCTCATCCTCACTGTCGTTCGATTCGGTATATTTTAAAACAATAAAAATTTGGCAGCCACCTACTCTCCCGGTCCGTCTCCAGACAAGTACCATCGGCCGACTAGGTCTTAACCTACGTGT
>JBOFIT010000227.1:0-10616 GCA_051650305.1 Cellulosilyticaceae bacterium | reverse complement strand
GAGAAGCAGGTATACGCTTGCCGGGACCGGTGGGGCATGCCATAGGGATTGTAGGTGGTATCGTCATCGGGCAAGCTGCAGTAGATGCCAAGCTTATTAGTCCGATGATTGTTATTATCGTTGCTATTACAGCGATGGCCACTTTCGCTATTCCTGACTATAACCTAACGGCAGCGTTCAGATTGCTTCGTTATGTATTCATTGTTATTAGCTCACTTTTTGGATTATATGGGTTCCTTATCGGGGCACTGCTTCTATTAGCGCATATGTCTTCATTAGAAAGTTTTGGTGCACCATTCTTAGCACCATTTACAGCTGGCGAGCAGAATGGCTATCGTGACTTTAGAGATACAGTGATTCGCTTCCCACTCTTTATGCAGAACCGTAGACCACGTTATGCGAGAGAACATCAGAAGACACGTATCAGACTGACTGATTCCCAGCGTATCACAGAGACACCACCAGGTCCTGACAGCGCGCAGACAGCTACGGATATCGATGGTGAACCAAAGAAAGGAGATGAGTAAGGATGTATACCCATAATGCCAATGTATCTGTAAGACAAGCAAGACTTTTGCTGATTTTACAGATGTTTAATATGTCTATGCTGGTCATTCCTCGTGTAGCAGCAGAGCTAGCAGGACATGATGGTTATATGCTACCTATATGGGGCTTTTTATTAGGTCTTATCTATATTCTCCTTATTACCAAGTTACTGAATCGTTTTCCTGGTGAGGGGCTAGATACCTTTGCACCGAAAGTCTTGAGTAAGTGGATAGGTGGATTGGTCATCATACTTTTCGTAGTCAAGCTACTCATAGGAGCAGGTATAGAGATTCGCCTTTTTGCGGAGATGGTCTCTAAGGTGCTTTTGCCACAGACACCGCTACCAGTCATCATCTTAATGCTTCTTTTTGCAGTGTATTACCTTATTAAGTCGGGGTTAGAAGCTAGTGGTCGTATGGCAGAGATACTCGCCTACTTCGTATTCGTACCTCTCATATTTGTGCTCGGTCTTGTGCTGATCAAAGCAGACTATGGTCAACTTCTGCCTGTCTTTACAGCAGGACCAGCTAGCGTATTGTCAGGGGCTTATATCATGAGTATGACTTTTATGCCACTAGAGTTTATGCTAGTCATCGGTGCATTGGTCAATAAGCCGAGTAAAGTGCGAAAGATATGTATCTATGCCACAGGTATTATAGCGGCTATTGAAGTGGCTA
This sequence comes from Cellulosilyticaceae bacterium, assembly GCA_051650305.1. Taxonomy (GTDB): domain Bacteria; phylum Bacillota; class Clostridia; order Lachnospirales; family Cellulosilyticaceae; genus JBOFDK01. The sequence continues at coordinate 9,393 of JBOFIT010000227.1, read as the reverse complement.
TCATTGCTTTGACTTTTATGGGTGTAGGGATGGTCACTAGTAGTAAGCAAATATGGCCAGTTCTTACACTGATGCAGAGTATTCAACTTCCAGGTTCATTCCTTGAAAATCAGGAGATTCTCATGATGTCTTGGTGGATTATGAGTGTGTATATGTATATTAGCGGAAGTCTTTATGTGGCAGGGCTTACCATAAGTAAAGTCTTTAAGTTTAATAGACAAAATGTCACAGTGCTTCCACTCATTCCTATCGTCTTTTTCGTAGCGATGATTCCAGGAAGTCTTGGAGAAGCTTATGCGTATATGACGAAGTTTAGTAAGTATACAGGAAGTCTCTTTCTCTTTGTAATTCCCCTTATTCTTTTGGTTGTAGCTAAGGTGAGAAAGGTAGGTGGCAAGCAATGAAGCGTATCATAGGAAAAGCAATGACCTTTCTTTTATTACCCCTTGTGCTCACAGGGTGCTGGGATAGTGTGGAGGTAAATAATCGTTCCATACTTCTAGAGTTTGCTATCGATAAAAATACAGACTATACCTATGACTCTAATGTACTAGCAGATGCACAGAAGGTGTATCGTATGACTTATGCTATACCTGACTTTGGGAAATTATCAGGTACAGAGAGCCTCGCAAAGGATGCAGAGACGACGGTCATTGTAGAGGCACCAACGGTGGCTTCTAGTATTGATGACTTAGAGATAAGAAGTAAGGATACTGTAAGTTTTAGCCATGTAAAGACTATTCTTATGGGTGAGGAACTACTAAAAGATGCGGAGCTATTTAAAGGAGCTATAGGTTCTTTATCACGTGATATGCTTATCGCACGGAATGTTCCGTTACTAGCTGTCAATGGAGAAGCAGGCCTTAGTACCCAAATTGAAAATACTGAGCAACCAATACTAGGACTTTACGTCATGGATTATTTTAATAACAAAGAAAGACCTGTATGTTTCTTCGAGAAGCAGCTTCTAGGGAACTTTATCCGTCAGATGGATGAGACCCATATCTCCACACTTCCAGTCTTTCATATAGAAGACGTAGGTGAAACAGATGAGATTAATATCAGTGGTGCAGCTCTTATTAAAGACTATGCATTCGTAGATTATCTCACCAAAGAAGAAGTACGTAGCCAGCTTTTTGTAGAAGGTAAGATTAAGAATGTACCGATCGTCGCGACTTTCAATGGAAAGCCTATCACCTATACAGTGAAAGAGCAGCAAAGCAAGAAGCACTTCAAAGAAAGTGAAGAAGGGCTTATGTGCGTAGTGGAAGTAAATGTCATAGGTAACATTGCGGAGTATCAAGCCACTGAAGAAGCGAAGTTAGTAGACAAGGAGACAGTCAGACAAATCGAAGGAGTCATTGCAGAGGAAATCATCAAGCAGATGCGTATAGGCATAGATGAGGCCAAAGCGATGAATATAGACTATATGGAGTTTGGCTTATCCCTTTACCGTAAACATCCAAAGCTTTGGGAAGTGTATGGACCGGGGTGGGAGCAGGGAGAGTTTGTGAAGATGCCTATTGAAATAGGTGTAAATGTAGATATTGAAAGTACAGGAATAGAAGAATAAAAATGTAAAAAAAGTGAGTTTTCTGTAGAAAAATAGAAAAATCGCTTTTTTTATTATTGTGAAAAAATATACATATGTGTAAAATAGAAATGTAGAATACATAAAAGGGGGCGAATGATGAAAAAGGGAATTAAATTACAAACGAAGACACAGATGAGCATGATCTTTATCATCGTATTTGTGGTAGTGGTTATATTCTTGATTGGACAAAAAGTAAATCAGGTGAATGATGAAGTCGTTAGTATTCGGGAGAAAGACTTGGAAAGGTCTTTTGCGAGTCTAGAAATAGCCTGCACTATCGGAGAAATGCAAGTTGCGGTGGAGCAATACGTGGCAGGAAATAGCAGTAGTAAAGAAGGGTATGAAACAAGTCACAAAGAGTACCAAAGACGTATAGGAGCGTTTGGAAATATCGATGAGACTCATCCGACCTATAAGGATGTCCAATTAGTGAAGCAGCAGGTTAACGCGTATCATCAGCAAGTAAGCCAGCTTTTTCATCTATACATACCAGAACAAGAAGTAGATGCCAAGGCTAAGATAGAGGGGCTAGTAGTGGGTGAGTATAAGGCTTTAACGCAAGCATTAAGTCAAGTAGATAGCCAAGTTAAAGCGAACAATAGAAATAACCAGCGTGAGTACTATGAGGCATTAGGAGAGCATGGGCAAAATATGCAGCTGCAATTACAGCGATACTTGGCAGATGCTTCAGAAGCTTCCAAGCTTTTTGGGGAAGAGGCGAAGCTTTTTGAAGAAGCTTATACAAAGCTTATGGAAAAGCCCATAAGAGGTGCAGAAGAAGCACTTGCTAAAGTAAAAGAATACTTTGATCGTCTGCAAGGACAAGCTGCGGAGGCTTTCGCACTTTATGAGCCGTCAAGCAAGGCAAAAGCGAGAGCTATCCAAGAAAAGATGTCTACCGAAGAGTATGCAGTGCTTAAAGAAGCTATTGGACGTATAAGTGCCCAAAATACAGCAGAGACAAAAGCTATCCTTACAATAATCGTAGATGACTTGCAAGGGATGAAAAAATTAATCACTAAAGGGATTATCATTATTATTCTAATAGGGATACTGAGCCGAATGGTTGTGAAGTATGTTATTATACGACCTATCAAGAAGCTGAGTGATAATTTACAAAGCATCGCTGAAGGTGAGGGAGACCTAACGGTGCGAATCTCAGTGAAGTCTAAAGATGAGATCGGTGCATTAAGTTATTACTTCAATGGTTTTGTGGCGAAACTAAGAGAACTTATGAAGTCAGTCATTGAAAGTACGGATGGTCTACTGGTAAAGACAGAAGCGATTAATACTTCGGTAGCAGGGGCTAGTGAAGCTATGGTAGCTATCGGAGGTTATGTGCAAGGGATTACCAGTGTACTTCAAGAAAATGCGGCAGTGGTTCAAGAGACGGCAGCTAGTATAGAAGAGATCACAAGCAGTGCAGCCGTTGTAAGTGAACGAGCAGAAGAAGTCGTAAGAGCAAGTAATTGTGTACTAGGAGTAGCAGAAGACGGCTCTGTAAAACTTGCTGGTGTAAGGGATGTCTTTGAAAAAGTACAGCAATCTTCGGATGAGATTAAAGGAACATTAGAAAGCCTTGTCGTTCATTCAAAGGACATTGGAAAGGTAGTAGAAATCATCACAGGAATTGCAGACCAAGTAAACTTACTGTCACTTAATGCTTCTATCGAGGCAGCTAGAGCTGGGGAATACGGTATGGGCTTTGCAGTAGTAGCAGATGAGATTCGTAAACTGGCGGAGGAAAGTAGAAAGTCAGCCAGGGGCATTGAAGAAATTTTATTACAGATTACAGATAAGACCGAAGAAGTGTCAGTAGTCGTGGAGAAAGAACGTCATTTCATCGAGGAAAGCAATCAACATATGCAAGAGACAGAAGTAGCCTTCCTACAAATATTAGAAAGTACAAGAGATGTAGGTGAGCGTATGACACGTATCGCCCATACGATTGAAGCTCAAAGTGAAGCGACGGATGAAGTAAGTAAGGCGATTAATGAAATGAGTGTAGGCGCACAAGAAGGTGCCGAAACCATTACGAATATTAATGATTATGTCGAACAACAAGTCACTTTGTTAAAAGGTATCAAGCAGGCAGTTGATGAGTCGCAAATTTTATTTGCAGACTTAACGAGTCAGACGAGTAAATTTAAGATTTAAATAGCCAAGTAAAAAGTGCTATCACAAGAGGCGTAACGCCAAGTGTGATAGCACTTTTCTTTTAGATATTAAATTGCTTATAGGTGTCTTGAAGTTCATCAACGACTTCGGCAAGCTGTCCAGAAAGTTCATTGAGTTTCTGAGCAAAGGTGGACTGCTCAGAACTTTCAGCACTTACTTCTTCAGAAATACTTGCAGCGTTTTGGATAATCTCAGAGATTTCATCCATATTGCCGTAGATAGTATCTTTTTGGTGCTGAATCTCTAGCAGGAGGGCATTAGCTTGCTGAATTTGAGCATCTACATCAGACATTTGATGTTGTATAGAGGTAAAAGCCTCAGTAGTCGTAGTGACGATAGGAAGCTGCTGGTCAAATAAGGCGAGGGCTTTATCCATTTCTCCTAAGGTAAGGTCTTTTTTCTCTTGAATACGAGAAAGGGTATGCTGGATAGTGCTTACAGAAGCCTCAATTTGAGCAGAAAGCTGACGTACTTCATCGGCAACCACTGCGAACCCACGTCCTGCCTCACCAGCTCTTGCAGCTTCGATAGAAGCATTGAGAGACAGTAGATTCGTCTGTTTATTAATATTGGTGATAAGGGAGATAATGTGATTAATATTACTTGCCTCGTCACCGAGATTTTTCACGTGTTCATAAATCATCTGTGTGATACTGATGGTTTCTTTTGTCTGTGTCGTTAAGTAGTCTAGCTGTTGGCTAGTAGAAGTGCTTCGCGTCATAGTATCCATGGAAGCGTTTTTCACATCTATGAGCATGGTGCCTACTTGGTCGATATGGGTAGAAAGTGTATCCATAAGACTGATAGAACTTTCGATTTGTGCGGTTTGATCTTGAGCACCCATGGCGATGCCATCGATTGCTTGTTGAACTTGGAGTGCAGACGAAGCAGTATTTGTGGCTACAGCTTGTAAGGTGCTTGTATGGCTATGTACTTTCTCGGTTGCACCTTTGGCATCAGAGATAAGGGTATTAAGATGGTTAAGCATCTTTGCGAAGCCGTGTGCAAGCTGAGCAGTTTCTTTGTTTGTAAGTTTGAGTGAAGTATGAATCTCATCTTCTAAATGAAGTTCGCCCTTTTCCACGCGTCCCATATAGCCCGAAAGTTGTGTCAGAGATTTGCTGAGGTTACGACCTAGAAGAATACTTACACATAAGATTAAGAGTAGGGTAAAGGAAAGGATGGCTATGAGTTGTGCGTTAGCATCTGTCAATTCCTTCATAAGAATACTTAGTGGTGCATCCATAATGACACGCCAGTCGTTAATAGTAGACCCTGTACTGAATAAGGTTTGATACTTAGTAATATTGGTATAATTTTTAGATTCAGCAACTTCCGGAAGTGATAAAAGCTCGCGTATGTTTTCGCTTAGAGAAGCACCGCTACCCCCAGGCTGATTGGAGAGTATAATTTGGTGATTGCTATCCACTACCATAAGTGGAATGGTGGTATCAATACTGGAAGTCTTAATAAGTTCTTCGAAGAAAGTTTTCTTCACTCTGAAATACCCCGTCACGGAGCGTGTTAGTTTCTTTGCTAGAAGAATGTCATTTATTTGATTTGCATCATCTTTAACGGCGAACCATATGATGCGATTGCTATCTGTGATTTCTTTGTAAGTAGGAGAAGCTAAGAAGTCGTCAGATACCAGAAGATCCATGGTACGAGTAAAATCATTGCCGATAACTTTGTTGTAGACACATAATCCACTGTCGTTTATAAGTGCTGTGGCATCCACATAAGGATCGGATAGGAGGAAGTTACTTATGAAATCCTCCATTTCTTTAGATACAGGTTGAAACTTATTATAATTCTTAGAGAAATCCTGTATCAAGAAGTTGATAATGATATTGTTGGTTGATACTTTAGCAACGCCCATATTTGCTGATGTGATGGCGTGATCTAAGTTAAAGATAACTTGATCCACGATTTTTTGCGAGTACATGCCTACGGAAGTACGCATAGCAGCCTCAGTTTTAGTGTTCAGAATAGAAAGTAAAATAAGACATGGTGAGATACTTAAGACTAGAAAAAGTGCCACAAGTTGATGGCTGAGACGAAGGTTTCGCCAATTAGGTAGTGGAAGCTTTTTTAAGCTTTTGAAACGCAAAGGTTTCCTTGTGGTCGGTAGACGTAGTTTTTTTGACCCCTTTTTAAGTAACATGATGTGATTCCCCCTGAGAAAATAGTTAACATATCACCCTAATTATACCATAAATGTAGATTAAAGTACAAAAAATAACAATTTTATACAAAAAAATGCTACCTCCTAGAAGGTAGCATTTTGCTTTTGTTTATAATAATTCGATAGACATATCACTTTCATGGTAAACAACTTTTGTGCCCACAGGAACACATTCGTTGATCCAGTCTTTTGCAAGGCCAGCACCTGAGAGAACCATGCCTTCTGTTGGAATGACATTATCATTGGAACCTTTAGAAACCACAACCCCATCTTCGATGACAACTTCAAGGCCAAGGCCATTTGTACCTGTTTTACTGCCGTAGCTAGATGTGTAAAGTACAAGTTGATTGTCACATCTTAATTCATTAATGGCATCAAGTGAACATTTTTTTGTGCTTGCATTTAGTCGATACATAGTTAACTACCCCCGAAATAAAATAATATAAAGATACTTTACTTAATTATAACTAATTTTAAATAAAATTCAATAAAAATATATAATTTAACTGTATTATATTTAAAATTAAATAAATTACATAGACGAGTTATTGGTAAATGTGCACAGAAATTGTGAAAGTAAAAATAATTCTAAACATATGTATAATAAAAATACGGTAGGCAATACTTCTATTATCACTTACAGAAGATAAATGGGGGTGCTCTTATGAGCCGTTTAATAGATAGATTTTCAAAGTTTACAAGCAAGTATTGGTTAGAGACCGTTTACATATCAAGTGTTGTATTATTTATAGCAGCCTATGCTTTCTTAGGATTGCAAGACTATGCTTACACCATGTCAGAGGAACTCAGTGAGCAAGTGGTACGTTTCCACGTTATTGCCAATAGCGATACACAGGAAGACCAGTTACTTAAGGAAAATGTAAGAGATGCAGTGCTACTATATATGGAACCTATCCTTAAAGATTCGCCAAGTATCGAAGAGACTAGAGTGCGTATTACTGAGCATTTAGATGAGATCAATGAAGTAGCAGCTACGGTTATAGGGAACTGGGGAAAGACTTATAGTGTGTACAGTGAATTAACCCATGAGGATTTTCCAACGAAGGCGTATGGAGATGTGGTCTTTCCAGCAGGAAATTACGAGGCATGCCGTATCATCATCGGAGAAGGTGCCGGTAAGAATTGGTGGTGTGTGATGTATCCACCACTATGCTATGTGGATGCGGCAACTGGTGTCGTACCTCTAGAAGGCAAGGAAGAACTAAAGGCGAACCTCACAGAAGAACAGTATGAGATTGTGGCGTTTCAAGCAGAAAAGCCTTTTGAGATTCGATTTAAATTAATAGAGTGGTTTAATAGGTAGGCGTGATGCCTACCTTTTTTGTGGTATAAACAAGTAACAATTTACAAGTTTTACCTATATAATAATAAACATAGATGCAAAGCATTGTAGCGAAGTATTGTAAGTCTACTTGAATAATCATAGTAAAAGTACTAAAATAAGTGTAGCTAAGGAATCATAAGTATTCCATACGATGCGGAAGGAGACAGAAATTTTATGAAAGAAAATATATTACTTCTATTTGGGGGACAATCATCCGAGCATGAAGTATCACTTAAGTCAGTAACAACGATTATAAATAACATAGATCATGAGAAATTCGAAGTGTATCCAGTAGGTATTACAAAAGAAGGCAAGTGGCTTCTTTATACAGGAAATAATGTGGATTTTACAGAGAATAGATGGGATGAAGTAGGCACACCAGCCATTCTTAGTCCAGATGCGACGATGCATAGTCTCGTACTTCTTCGTGAAGAACCAGTGTACATCAAGATAGATAAAGTATTTCCAGTGCTTCATGGTCGTAATGGGGAAGATGGTACGATTCAAGGACTTTGCCAATTAGCACAGATTCCTTATGTAGGCTGTGGCGTACTTGCATCAGCAGTATCTATGGACAAAGGCTTCACAAAAATAGCGGTTAAAGAAAAAAGTGTACCACAAGCAGATTTCGTCTTAGTTTATGCAAGTGAACTTGAGAATCCTGAAGCAGCAGTGGCACGTGTGGAAGCAGCCTTCCCATATCCATACTTCATCAAGCCAGCCAATGCAGGCTCATCAGTAGGTATCTCAAAAGCGAAAAATAAAGAAGAACTTATAGCAGGCCTTCGTGAGGCTGCTAAGCATGATAAGAAAATCCTCGTAGAAGAAACCATCATTGGACGTGAAGTAGAGACAGCAGTTCTAGGTAATGGTGAAGTGCAGGTATCTGGCGTAGGGGAGATTTTAGCAGCAGCAGAGTTTTATGATTTCGATGCCAAGTACAATAACGCGGAGTCTAAGACAGTGGTGGATGCAGATTTACCACAAGAGACGAAAGAGCAGATTCGTCAGTATGCAAAAGACGTTTTCCAAGCAGTAGAAGGTAAAGGCATTTCACGTGTAGACTTCTTCGTGAAGGAAGACGGCGGCATTATCTTTAATGAGATCAATACACTTCCTGGCTTTACATCAATCAGTATGTACCCAATGCTTTGGAAGGCAGCAGGTGTGGAGCTTGGGGAGCTTATTACAAAACTTATCGAACTTGCTTCTTTATAGAAGCAAGTTATAAGGAGAAAAACGATGGATAATAGACCGATAGGTATTTTTGACTCAGGGCTAGGGGGCCTAACTGTTGTAAAGGAAGTCATGACGAGACTTCCTGATGAATCAATCATCTACTTTGGTGATACAGCTAGAGTACCTTATGGAAGTAAATCAAAGGAGACTGTGACCAAGTTCTCAGCACAGATTATTAGATTCTTAAAAGAACAAAACGTAAAGGCAATCATTATCGCATGTAATACAGCTAATTCAAATAGTATCGAAGCTTTAAGAGCTACTTTTTCAGATATTCCAATTGTCGGGGTCGTAGAGCCGGGAGTACATATGGCGCTTCAGACCACTCGCAATCATAAGGTGGGCATCATCGGCACAGAAGGGACTATTGCCAGTGAGAAGTATCCGACTTTACTTAAAGAGCAGAACCCACACTTGGAAGTATACCCTAAAGCATGTCCGCTTTTTGTACCTTTAGTAGAAGAAGGCTGGGCAGACCATTTCGTAACCAAAGAAGTCATCAAAGAATACCTCCTACCACTTGTGGAGAAAGGCATCGATTCACTCATTCTTGGATGTACTCATTATCCAATGTTAGCGGGCCCTATCAGTGAAGTTGTGGGACAAGGCATCACTCTCATCAATCCAGCACAAGAAGCAGCAGAACGCATGGGCGTTATGCTAGATAAGACGGGGATGGAAGCTAGCGCAGGGCATACAGATTATAAATTCTATGTGAGTGACCACCCAGCACGTATGAAGCGTATGGCACAGCTCTTCCTCGAATACCCAGTGAGGGAAGTCGAGATGGTGGAGATCGAGGCGTATTAATAAAACAAAAGAAAACTAAGGGGCTCTGTGTAGCCCCTTTTT
>JBOFIT010000226.1:0-2107 GCA_051650305.1 Cellulosilyticaceae bacterium | reverse complement strand
CCTGAAAAGATGCTTGCTATACAGGCCTTAAGCGGCCAAAATGACTTTGACTCCAGTATGCGTGACGTTGCTATGTTTACCATGGTATCTCTAGACCATGGCATCTCTCAAACAAAGCATGAACTTGAATGGTTCAAGGGGTTAAAACACAAATTAGAAACGGGGGCCTTATAGTATGGATGTTTCTGTTGTTGCTATTATAGGAAGCTGTGCCTTCCTCTTTGCTGTGCTCATTTATTTTTTAGCAATACTTGGTCTACCTGTCGGTGACTTTGCCATGGGTGGTAGGTATAAGGTATTCCCACCTGCTATGCGTGTCGTAATTGGTATATCTATGGTTGTACAACTATTTGCCATCATCATTCTTCTTCAAGGTGGTGGGCTTCTACCTCTTTTCTTCTCGCCTAAAGTAACCAAAGGCATCTGTATGTTTTTTGCTGCTTACTTGGCTCTTAATTCTATCATGAACCTCTCTTCGACTAGCAAAAAAGAGAGGTATATAGCTACCCCTCTATCCGTCATTACCGCTATTTGTTTTTTAATTGTTGGACTATCGCCTCTTTAGATACTAGGGGCGATTTTTTATGAGCTCCAACACCTTCTCCATATCCATATCCTTTTGCAAATGCTCTGGTGTCCATTCTACATAGCTATCTACTGGTACGCCATTTCTTGTCATGCATATACCTTTATCGATGTTTAATAATCTTGATGTAGGATACATAAACGTGTAAGCTCCATAATCATTAAAAATACAATTAGAATAATCTAATATACCCATAGTTGGTCTTCCTACTACGGTGACCTTTGGTGAATGCCTCATAATCTGTACAAAAGAATCTCCTGATGAGCCACATCTACTATCTGTCAGAATAAATACTTGGTTGGGCACTGCTGCTCCTTCGATAGGTATATGTGGGTCTTCGCAACATTTCATAAAGCCTTTGCCATAGTTTTCTTTGGCTTCTTGTTCCATCTGTATAATCATATCAAGTGTTTCCTGTGGTACATCCATTTGCTTGTACGCTGCATACATCTTAAGTCTTTTACCCACGTTTCTCTCGGTAAAGTTCACCTCTGCGCCGCCATCATCAACGTTCAAATCATTTAGGGTATATCCTTCTGGTAAACAGTATTTGAGTAAAGGAAAAAATGCTGAATCCATACCGCCACCATTACCTCGTACATCAATTACTAGATAAGGTGTCTTACAAATGAGCTCATCATACTCACGATACATCCCTTGTATCTGCTCCTCATTGTTAAAGTCCTCTAGCCTCATATACACCATATCATCCCTTATTTGCTTGCAATAATAAGGCTCTTCATTATAGGTATATTTCTTTAATAGAATAGGCACCACTTCTTGATTTCCTGATTGCCCACGAACAACGGTCATCTCACTAAAAAATCTAAGTAGTTCACCCCAATGTATACCCTGACGTTCTTCACTTTCACCTCGCAAAAAATCTTGATACTTCTCCCCGAATATTTTAACTGGCATACCTTCTATATGGGTAATTTTATCCCCCGCACGTACTATTGCATCTTCTGCACAGTTGACTACATACAGTGTGTCTTGGTAACGCATGACCTGAAAGCCTAGTCCACCTTTACTCTCTGTACTAAAAAAATTTAAATGTCCCGTGAGCCCAAAAGTAACAAGGTAAGACTTCACAATAAATATGAATGCATCGTCGTCCATATCTTCTTTGATTTGTGACCGATAGAAGTCACTATCTCCCCCTTGTATATCCTTACAAGTAGCCGAATCTTTACGCATAATTTCTACGATTTCATCAAAAACATCTAATTTCATCATCATTAGTCCCCTATCTATGTTTATCTATCGTTCAGATATCTCTTGATGTTCTCTCGTTGTCACTTCTTTTTATTTGCCTTTATTATATATAATGTTTCATACAAAATCTATCATCCTCTATGCCACATACCATGCCTCTTGTGTCTTGTACATCTCTGCATAGATACCATCCTGTGCCAGAAGCTTCATATGACTTCCACTTTCCTTAATGATACCATCGTCAAAGACTACGATACGGTCTGCACGTTTGGCAAAGCCTAGTCTGTGAGAGATAAAGAGTACGAC
>JBOFIT010000225.1:0-19945 GCA_051650305.1 Cellulosilyticaceae bacterium | reverse complement strand
CAATACGCTTCTAGTATCAACAAAGAAAAAAGGGTACTAGAGTATCCACAACTTCTTAAGACACCAATTGTCAGGAATGGGAAGCAGGCGACCATAGGTTATCAGCCGGATATATGGAAGAATTGGGAGTAAGGTATTACATTTAAAAAATAGAGAGTAGAAAGCAGAGGGCAGTAGATAAATCCATTATCTACTGCCCTACTTTTTTTATAAGAGATAAGACATTTATGTGCCTATGTAGATTAATGTCTGTGAAGATAGAAAGGTCTGCGTAGTAGCATAGGGTCGTAGATAGTGAATCATTAGAGGTATATCAGCGCACCTATTAGCATAGCTATGATTACAAATACAATCATAGTATCGTATGCATTGAAAGATAAGGAGCTAGTGTCAAGAGAAGTATAGAGAAAGGAATAGCCTATGAAAAAGAAACTCTATATCATCCTAGGATTTATCACATTCGGAGTAGGTGCACTAGGTGCGCTACTACCTATCTTACCAACCACGCCCTTTTTATTAGTAGCTTCATATTGTTTCATGAGAGGCTCGGAGCGTGTGAATGAATGGTTTATCCATACAGGACTTTACCAAAAACATTTAGCCAGCTTTATTGAAAATAAGCAAATGACAAGAAAAAAGAAGGTAATGATTCCTCTAGTAGCTACCATAATGATTCTTATTCCTTGTGTAGTAGTAGACAATACGGGGATGCGACTTTTTCTAATAGGTATCATTGTAGTGAAATGGTATTATTTCGCCTTTAGGATAAAAACCATCCCTAAAGGAACTTATGAGATAGCTACATCTGTTGATGAGGAGAGAAGAACGCCACATAAATAGTAAAAAGATGTGACAACAGGAATGTAGAAGAGCTAATCGGTATAAACTTATAGTGTAAAATGGTAGCAGTCAAATGAAAGTGAGGCGATTGCTGTATATGGCTAGAAGAAAACAGCTAAAGCTCAAAAAAGTAGGGATCGAACATCTTGAACAGTACAACCAGTTGTTGCGATATGTTTTTCAAGTGACCAATCAAGATTTACAAGAAGTTGGCTGGGAAGAAAAAGAGATTATGCGGGCAAAATCACCTACCTTAGAGAAGGCAGATGTACTGGGGTGGTTTGATGGAGAGAAACTTATATCTCAAGTAGCAGTCTATCCGATGAAAGTAAGAATATTTAACAAAACGTATGATATGGGTGGGCTTACCGGAGTAGGTACATACCCTGAGTATGCTAATCAAGGCTTAATGCATAAGCTACTGGACCAATCCTTGCAAAATATGCAGAGTCGCAAACAGACCATATCTTATCTTTATCCTTATTCTATTCCTTATTACAGAAGAAAGGGATGGGAAGTTGTATCGGATAAAATTGTCTTTGAAATCAATGACTATCAGTTGCCTAAAAGAAAGCAAGTATCAGGAGAAGTCGAACGAGTGAATGTGGAAAGTGAAGCGGTCAAAAAAGCCTATGATAAGTTTGCTATGCAAACACATGGTGCACTTCTTAGAGATGAGCTAGCATGGCATGAATACTGGCTATGGGAGACCGATGACTTGATGGCAGCGGTGTATTACAGTGAAAATAATGAGCCAGATGGCTATGTACTTTATGGTATTAAAGATGAGGTTTTTCGCATTAAAGATATGATTTTTGTTAATGAAGAGGCACGCACAGGATTATGGAACTTCATCAGTGCCCATTTCTCTATGATTACAAAAGTAGTAGGGAATACGTATACCGATGAGCCACTAGCATTCTTGTTAGAAGATGCAGATATAAAAGAAACTATCTCACCTTATTTTATGGCAAGAATCGTTGACCTCGAGCAGTTCATTGCACAGTATCCTTTTAAACCAGATACCATTAAAAGAGATTGGACTTTTACCATGGATGACCCTGTGCTCGTATGCAATCAAGGGACTTTTAAACTTAGTATCTCTAATGAAGGTAAAGGTGAGGTCGTACGGACCACTGCTAAGACCAATGATAAAATCGATATTAAGACCATGACCACGATGCTACTAGGTTACAAACGACCTGACTATCTTCATAAAATAGGAAGACTTTCGTGTAGTGCAGAAACACTAGATATGCTAGAAGATGCCATCGAGCAGCAGACACCCTACTTTTCAGATTATTTCTAAGAGGCATCCGGTGGTCAGAAGTATCTGTAGATACAGCAAAAGGGACGATTGCACTCATGTGTGCAGTCGTCCCTTTTGTGAAGTAAGTGATAAAATTACTTTGTGTAAGTCTGAGTAAGATCAAAGTCTGTAATCGTATCATAATCCATACCAACAGCAATAGAAGCTGTCTTATCTGTAAGATTATAAACCACAGACCATTGTGTACCGCTGATATAACCTTCCTCTTTTTCTGTAAGAGGAGCAGAAGCAGCTTCAAGTAAGTCCATCATTTCTTCTTCGGTTAAGATACCAGATGTCTCAGTAAGTTTCGTCATCATTGTCTCATAACGGTCATGACCTTTGCCATAGCCGTAGTGCTCGCCTGGTGTCACGATGAAGTTTGTACAAGCTTGGTAGAATTCATCTGGATGAACCACAGACATTTCACCATCAATATATTCTACAATGGCAGAGTCGCCAGTAGCATCAGCTATCTGGAAGTGGAAAGTACTACCTGCTGAAGAGTGCATATCGTAGTTGGCAAGCATAGCGATAGCTTCCTCAACAGTAGCACATTTATCAAGTAGCATACGTACAGCAGTTGTCGTTTGTAAATCAATATTACCTTTATCTTGTCTTGTAAGTTCAAATTCATCAATGAGTAAGATACCTACTGCTAGGCCTTTTTCATTCATACCATCAATAGGTACGTAAGGTGCAGCAAGGGCAATCACACTTGATAAGAAACTATCATCAGGTAGATAGTTTTCACTATAACCCATAAATGACAGGTTTACAGTGGATACTGAACGGTAACCGTTATCAGGTGTGGTATGTACAATCATAGGTGGTGAGTAATCAAGGTCAAAGTTTCTACCAAAAAGAGCAGCCCCTTCAGGTGTCTTTGCATTCATCGTACTACAACCTAAGTTTGGTAATTCAATTTCAATAGGAATCCCTTTAAGAAGTGTCTTGATGATGAAGTTTAATACTTCCTCATCTGTCGCAGCTCCGATTTTGAGGTATTCATCAAAGGCATAATCACCTGCGTAGGTCATTGTATACATTGGATAATCATTAATCTTCTCGATAGAGCCAAGTGTCTTTAATTCATTTCTAAACATAAAGAGGACAGAACCCACGGCAAGGGCAATGATAACGACTAAACCAATGAGTAATTTCATAGGCAAGCTAAGTTTTTTGTTTGTTTGAGTATTCATTAGAAGCTCCTTTAGTTAAATTTATGTATAAGTTTTTAACATTAGAGTACAGTTTAACAGAAAAAATACTTATGAACAAGTGTTTTGAATATCAAAATATTTGATTTTAAAACTAATTACAAAATGAATGCTTTTATTTCTTTAGAAAATCCTTAGAATTACTTCTTATACTTGTAAAAAAAGAAGGAGTGATTCATATGAAACGAGGATTAAGTCATTTTGATTTAAAGGTAATAGCACTTATTTTGATGGTATGTGACCATCTGTATTATTTTTTTGAATTTACAGGAAAGGTACCAGTATTCTTTTCACAGATTGGAAGAATCTCAGGCTATCTGTTTTTATTTGTGGTTTTAGAAGGGTTCAAACATACAAGCAATCGCAAGAAGTACATCTTGCGTCTATATGGCCTATCTGTACTTATGGGCTGTATCAAGTATGGGATTATTATACTAGGGTTTGCGAGACCAGATGGCTTTTATCCGATGAATAATATTTTTGCTACATTTACACTACTGGCATTAAGTTGGCAAGGTATTGATTATGTGAAAGAAAAGAAGTGGACAAAAGGTACGGGTATGCTAGGATTGGTCATTGTACCGAATTTACTTGCCTTTCTAGTGCCCATGGATATGATGCCTGTATTAGGACTTGTGATGACGACGGTATTACCACTACCGATGTTTGTAGAAGGTGGGGTATTCTGGTTGCTATCTGGGGTTATACTTTATGTATTCAAAGAACGTAAAGCTTTACAGATGTGGCTATTTGGGCTATACACATTGGCATGGACTATAGGGATGCCTATGGCTATGGGCATAGAACTTACTTTCACCAATCTCTTTACGATGTATTACGAATGGATGGGTATCTTTGCAATACCGTTCATGCTCTTATATAATGGAGAAAGAGGAAGAAGCATGAAGGCGTTCTTCTATGTGTTTTATCCAGCCCATGTTTATGTATTTTATATCATTTCATATTTAATTTTTTAGAAGAAGGAGGGAGAACAGTGGCAAGGATTCTTGTTGTAGATGATGAAGAGGAACTACTAGGGATTATAGCGACCATCCTAAGAAAATCAAATCATGAGGTAGTAGCAGTCACCTCTCCCTATGAAGCACTGAAGAAAGATTTAAGCTACTACAACCTCATCCTTTTGGATGTGATGATGCCAGGAATGGATGGATTCCAGTTGTGTGAGCAAATAAGGGCACAAGTAGATATACCTATTATTTTCCTGACGGCTAAAAGTATGGAAAGTGATGTGATGTATGGCCTTGGCATAGGGGCAGATGACTATATCATCAAGCCTTTCGGCGCAGGGGAACTAAGAGCACGCGTAGATGCTCACCTTCGAAGAGAAAGAAGAGAGAAGAAATACACCCTGCACTTAGAAGACATTACATTCAACCTTACAGGAAAAGAAATAAAAGTCAAAGAAGAAACGTTAAACTTCACTAAAAGTGAGTACCATATTTGTGAGTACCTAGCATGTAATAGAGGGCAGGTATTCACGAAGGAAAGTATCTATGAAAAGGTCTATGGTTTTGATGGGGATAGTGATTTAAGTACGATTACAGTCCACATCAAAAACATTCGCCAAAAGTTTAAGGTGTATGGACTAGAACCTATACAGACAGTTTGGGGGATTGGTTACAAATGGACATAAGACAGAGGTCATTGAAGCATGTATTTATAATGTATCTTCTGAGCGTTATAGGAAGTATCATCATTGTCGTAAGTTTAGTCAGTCTAAGTATGCGACTTTTAATGGTGGCAGGCGCTATCTTGCCAGCTAATTATGATGAAAAGATAGCTTATAAGTTAAAGGCACAACTAGAAGGAGCAGAAAGCCTCACAGTAGAAGACTTAGATGGTAAGTGTGAGTATGCTCTTTTAGATAAGACAGGACAATTGATACAGACCAATATAGAAGATACTAGTGTGCTAAAAAGTTATTTAGAAGGTGAGAAGGTATATGGACAGTATGATGTGACCATAGAAGGCAAAGAGAACGACGCAGTTGTATTTTATGAATTAGCAGCCAAATATAATAATACCTTTTTGCAGGCTTACTTTCCAAGTCTAGAACTCATGTATTTAGTTATATTAATCGGATGTATGCTTATAGGTATTCTTTTAGTATCCAATAGTTATGGTAGAAAATTAAAGCGAGCACTTATGCCTCTCGAAAAAGCAGTTGAATCCATTCATCTGCAAGACTTGGATTTTCAAATGGAGAACAGTAGTATTAAAGAGTTTGATGAAATTGGAAAATCTATTCAGTCTATGCAAGTAGCTTTACAAGAGTCACTCATGCTACAATGGGAGTCAGAGAAAAAGAAAAGGGAGCAAATGGCTGCCCTTGCCCACGATATCAAAACACCCCTAACCATCATTAAAGGAAGTGCAGACTTACTTGAGGAAGAGGAGAATCTAGATGCAGAGCAACAAGCCCTCAGTAGAAGTATTCGAAAAAATAGTGAGAAGATCCAAGAGTATGTACAGCTTTTGATGGAGATTGCTAAGGAAGGTACGAAGGCGCAGCTAGGTAAGGAACCTGTGAGCATGAAGGTCGTGATGACAAAAGTGACAGAGCAAGCAGAGCAATTAGCTAAGCTAAAAAATATTTCAATCAAAGTAGAGAGAGTAGGAGAAGATAGGCAAGTGGCATTAGACCATGAGCTTATAAGTAGAGCTTTGATGAATATCATTAGCAATGGCATAGATTATACACCAGAAGGGAAAAGTCTCTTTATAAAAGCAGTACTTACCCCAGATGAAGTAAGTATATGTGTGGAAGATGAAGGCATAGGCTTCACATCAGAAGCATTACAAAAAGCTTGCGACCCTTTTTATATGGAAGATGAAAGTAGGAGTCCACACGGTCACTACGGCATGGGACTTTATATAGCAAAGCAAATTGCTAGAAGGCATCAAGGAGATTTAGCTATTGGTAATCGAACGAATGGACAAGGTGCATCCGTGGAGCTTACACTACCCATTAAATAAAAAGCTACGTGCATAGAAGTATAAAGTACAAGGAGAAAAGATGGTACGTCATATACAATACAAGATAGAAGCCAAAGATGAGGGCAAAAATATCGGTATATTCTTAAAAGAACGGGAATATTCAAGAGCGGTCATCATCCAACTGAAAACTTCAGAAAAGGGGATGATGAAAAATGGCATAAGGGCAGGTGTAAGAGAAAGCCTTGAAGAAGGTGATACTTTAGATATATACCTTGAAGAAGAGATATCTTCAGAAAATATCGTGCCAACACCTTGCGAGTTAGAAGTCCTCTATGAAGATGAGGATATCTTAGTCATCAACAAGCCTCATGATACACCGATCCATCCATCTGTTAATAATTACGATAATACCTTGGCAAATGGGGTCCGATACTATTATGAGCAACAGGACAGACCTCACGTTTTTCGATGTATCAATCGTCTGGACCGAGATACTACAGGTACGACAGTCATTGCAAAAAATGTACTCAGTGCCAGTATTCTTGCTAGACGAATGGAAGAGAAAGGGATTATGAGACACTATGTAGCTTTTGTAGAAGGCGTCACAGAAGAAGCAGGCACCATAGACCTACCTATCGGCCGAGCAGAAGGCTCTATTATTAAAAGACAGATAGATGAACAGGAAGGTCAACATGCAGTGACCCATTACAAAAGACTTCAGGTGATACAAGTAGAGGGGCAGCCCGTATCAGTGGTATCCTTAGAACTAGAAACAGGGCGTACCCATCAGATACGTGTACACATGGCAGGTATTGGGCACCCGTTACTGGGAGATTTTTTGTATAATGAAAATAATCGCATGCTGAAAAGGCAGGCACTTCATGCTGCGTGGTGTGGTTTTCACCATCCCATCACAGGTGACTATAAAAAAATAGAAGCACCCCTACCGAAGGATATGGCAGCACTTATGAAACGACAAGAGAATATGGAAGAAGTATAGTGGTATAAAACGATGTATTTTTATATAAAAAAGCTACTTGTGAAAAACAAGTAGCTTTTTATTTTGTCATAAACTTATGTAGTATAATCTTTATATTCCGATCATAAGGGTCTAAAGGGTTGTAAGATAGGGGAGTGTTTTTTTAATTATAAGGAATACTATATTTAATCTGGGGAAGACTATTTTAATATTATTAATAGCCTACATAAGTTTTAAAAACTAGTGAATATCAAGTAAATCTTAGATCCAGTAAGGTTTAAGCGCCTTACCGAGAGCAAGAATAACATGGCAAGAAAAAAATGTCAAATAAAGAGGAAATTGGGTAGAGAAAAATATAATGTGAAAATTTAATAAAAAAATAAAAATTAATAATACAAAATGTATAAATAAAATAAGTAATTAAATGAAAAAAATGGAAAAAGACAAAAAGAAAAACACAAAATAAAAGAAAAAAACAAAAAAATATTGCATAATATATAAAAAAATAAAAATCAATAATAAAATATAATATAAAATAAAAAATAAATTGGATAATAATTAAATAAAAATTATATTTATACAATTTAGTATATAGATATATGTATAAGATGAATAAAAATTTAAAAATAATCAATAAAAAAATTAAATTAAATTATTTAAAATAGTTAAAATGAACTTTACAAAAGGTTTTGATTCATATAAAATAGCTGAGGACAATTAAATAGGCAAAATTAAGGAAACTTAATGACGCAAAGCTATAGGGGTTAAGGCGTAAGCTATACCAGCCAGTTGCTAAAAGTATAAACACTTTTATTTTATAGTGAATATATAATGTAAATTAGCGCTGCCTCTCTTGAAGAAGATGAGGCTTTTATTTTTGTAATAATATATTTATACTTGTGTTTAAAAATTTACTAAGATAAATTATCAAAGTTAAAACTTAACTCAAGCGAAAGGGTGCGATGAATTAAAAAATGTTAAAAGACAGATTAGTTAGAGCGTTTAAGAATAATGAATTTACGCTGTATATACAACCTAAGGTTGATATTTACAGTAGTGAAATAGTAGGAGGAGAGGCTTTGTCAAGATGGCAACATCCTGAAAAAGGTATATTGACTCCAATACATTTCATTTCCAAGATAGAAAAAATGGGATTAGTAGAGCAGTTAGATCTCTACATATTTGAAGAGGTATGTCGATGTTTAGCTAAATGGAAAAACGAAGGAATGACGGTAGTACCTATATCAGTCAACATATCTCAAATGACATTAGGAGCAGATAGTATTGTTGAAAAAATAAAATTTTTACTAGAAAAATATGAGATTGATCCACAGTTATTAGAGATTGAAATAACAGAAAGTTTGATGTGCACAAATACTGAAGTTATTTTGCAATTAAAACAAGGTGGAATAAAGGTTGCAATGGATGACTTTGGAACGGGGTACTCATCTCTTGCAGTATTAAAGCAATTACCTCTTGATATAGTGAAAATTGATAGGGCATTTTTAGCGGATGTTGAAAAATCTAAGACAAGTCAAGCTATATTTGAGACAATTGTAGACCTACTTAAAATCTTAAAAAAAGAAATTATAGTAGAAGGAGTAGAAAATTTGTA
Organism: Cellulosilyticaceae bacterium; assembly: GCA_051650305.1. GTDB lineage: Bacteria > Bacillota > Clostridia > Lachnospirales > Cellulosilyticaceae > JBOFDK01. The sequence continues at coordinate 11,024 of JBOFIT010000225.1, read as the reverse complement.
TCAATTACAGTTTATTAAAGAAAGAGGATGTAGGTTTGCACAAGGATTTTTATTTGAAAAGCCATTAAGTATACAGAATTATGAGAAAAAAATTTTAGAAGAAATAAATAAAAGGAGATTAAGATGATTAAAGAATTAAAATTATCAAAAAAAATGACAATAGGTTTTGGAACACTAATTGTAGTAATGGTATTGATGGCTCTATTAGCAGCTATGGCAATGGGATTTATTACGGCAAGAGTAAAATTTGTAAAAGATAGGTCTCTACCAGTGGTGAATGCATCGTGGCAAGGAAGACGTAGTATGGTAGCAGCTGAACGTAGTTTCTATAAGGCCTTACTAGCAGATTCACCACAAGAAAGAATAGAAAATATAGATTTAGGAAATAAAGAATTGGCAATGTTGCAAACAGAAATAGTACCAATTTTAAAAGAAACGTATTATGGTGATCCTACACATATACAGCAATTTGATGCAATTATGCTAGAGACAATAGATATAAAAAAGGAGTTTATTACTCAAGCGGAGAATGGTGAAATACAAGAAGCAGAAGAAGCACTAAATGACTATATGGAGATTTTTTCACAAGGTGCAGAATTATTAGTTGAAATTAATAATGGTGCAATACAAAGAATAGAGAAACGGATAGAAGGTATAGAAAATATAGGAATAATAATGATAGCTATATTAATTTTGTTGGTAATAATAGCAAGTATTTTTGTGAGTATACTTTCTAAAAAAATAATAGCAAGTATTAATGAACCTATCAATGAGATAGAACTGGCAGCAAAAGCACTTTCAAAAGGGAAGTTATCCAGTGCAATTGTTAATTATGATGCAGGGGATGAGTTAGGAAGCTTGGCAGATAGTATGAGGATGACTATAAAAACTTTGCAAATTTATATCCAAGATATTAGTACACATTTGAATCAAATGGCCGAAGGGGATATAAGTAAAGAACTTGAGTTAGATTATGCAGGAGACTTTGAACCCATTAAAAGTGCATTAATACATATATCACATCAATTTAACCATACACTAAGAAATATTCAGCAATCGGCAGAAGAAGTAAGTAGTGGTTCAGAAGAAATTGCAAAAGGTGCAACAGAGCTAGCACAAGGAGCAACAGAACAAGCCAGTATTATAGAGGAGTTTGTAGCATCTACAGAAGAAATAACACAGCATATTGGTGGTACAGTAGAGAAAGTACATCACACAAGCCAGTTATCTCAAGAAGCTAAAGATAAAGCCAATGAAGGAATAAAGGCAATGGATAAAATGCTAGAATCTATGGAAGATATTAGTCAATCTAGTGAAAAAATTTCTACGGTATTAAAAATTATTGAAAATGTAGCCGATCAAACTAATTTGCTTGCATTAAATGCAGCTATTGAAGCTGCTCGTGCAGGAGATGCAGGAAAAGGTTTTGCAGTAGTAGCCAGTGAAATAAGAGATTTAGCAAATAGAAGTACAGAAATTGTAAAAGAAATAGAGGAAATGATAAAGATAAGTCTTAAGAATGTAGAGACAGGACAAGATATGGCAAATCAAGCGGCAGAGAGATTACAAGATATCGTACAATCAGTAGAAAAGACTACCCAAATAGCAAGTCAGCTATTAGAAAATAGTAATCAGCAGAAAGGGGCTATTGAAGAATTAGCGAAAGGAACTAAACAAATAGCGGAAGTAGTTGAAGCAACGTCCTCTACCGCTCAAGAAAGTGCAGCTATTAGTGAAGAATTAGCAGCTCAAGCTGAGAATTTAAAGACATTAATTCAATATTTTAAAATAAAAAATAAAATCTAAATTACATAAGGAGAACAAGAGATGAGCGAAATTTTATTACAGACTGGTACTGGTGAAGTTGAAATTGTTGAGTTTTTAATTAATAACCAAAATTATGCGATTAATGTATTGAAGGTAAAGGGGATTATACAACTTAGTGAGGTAACACCATTACCACGTTTTCCCAAAGAAGTTGCAGGGGTTACAAATGTAAGGGGAGAAATGAATACGGTCATTGATCTAAAGCAAGTATTGCATAATGAACAAATAAAAGATTATACAAAGGTACTAGGATTATTATGTGAGTTTAATGAATCCACAGTGGTATTTTTAGTAGAAGAAGTAAAAGGTATACGAAGAGTAAGATGGGAAGAGATTAAGCAAGGCGGGGGGACACAGAAAGATACCTTAATAATTGGAAGCATCTTAATTGATAAGACTATTATTGTTTTATTGGATTTTGAAAGTATAACGATGGCGGCTAATATAGGGCGGGGATATGAAAGAGCGCATGAATTAATCAGTACAGAAAATATAATAAAAAAAGATACCCACATTGTGTTAGCAGAGGATTCAAGAGCCATTGGTGAGATTATGAGAACTGCATTAATAGAAGCAGGGTACAATAATATAAAACTATTCCCAAATGGACAAGAAGCAAAAGAGTATATATTTAGTCTGAAAAAAGCGCTTGGAAACAAGTATAAAGAAAAAATTGAGTTATTGATTACAGATATTGAAATGCCAATACTAGACGGCTATACATTGACAAAATACATTAAAGAAGATGATATATTAAAGGATTTACCAGTAATTATTTTTTCGTCCTTAATAAATACAGAGTTAGAACACAAAGGAAAATCAGTAGGTGCTGATATACAAATAAGCAAGCCTTCTATGAAGCAGTTAGTGGAAGTGGTAACTAAAATAACAAAAGAAAAGAGGCAACTAGTATGATGAAAAACAAAAAAGGAATACAAGATATTTCAATAGGTAAAAGATTGATGTATGGATTTGGATGTATCCTTGCTATATTTTTAATAACATCTATATTTAATATCATTGGAGTGACAAGTATTAAAACGAAGTTAGAGGAGTTTTACTATAGGCCACATCATAATAGTATGGCATCGATGAGAGTTAGAAGTGTATTGAATGCGTTAGAGAGAAGAACAATAGAGTATGTTTATGAAGTATCCCCAGTAGAGGAAATTAAGGAGGAGTTTGATAGACAGATAGGAATATTGCAGGACAATGTGAGCACACTAGAGGAAAGATTCAATGCAGATCCTGCAAAAGTGAGTAAACTACAAGAATCAGTGGCCCAATCAGGGGATTTGAGAAAGGAAATTGTAGCATTAAAAGATAGTAGAAATGATGAAAAAGCTCAAGAATTATTAAAAAATGAATATAAAGAGACGATGCAACATGCAAGAGATGTAGCAAATGAAATTTATGAGATAGCAGGACAAAGGGCCACTACTTTTTATGAAGAAGGAAAAAGGTTAGCAAATGTAGTGTATGGTATCATTATTGCAGCAGTGATTATAGGGATAATGAGTGTGTGGATTATAGCTAAAAAAATCACTAAAAGTATTGAAAAGCCTATAAAGGAAGTTGAAAAGGCTGCAAGTGATTTAAGCAAAGGTATATTGAATATACATATTGCTTATAGTGGAGAAGATGAAGTTGGCGAATTGGCTAATAGTATGAGAGATACTGTAGGCATTTTAAATTTATACATTAAAGATATTTCCAATTATTTAACTAAGATGGCAGAAGGAAATATGACTGAAGAAATAGGAATAGAGTACATTGGTGATTTTGCACCTATAAAACAAGCACTGAGTGAAATTGCAGTTAAATTAAATCATACATTAATGAATATTAATCAATCAGCACAAGAAGTAAGTAGTGGAGCAGAAGACATCGCAAAAGGTGCATCAGGACTGGCACAAGGGGCAACGGAACAAGCAAGTATTATAGAGGAATTCGTAGCATCTACAGAAGAAATTGCTGAAAATATTAATGGAACGGTACGTAAGGTTAAGGAAACGAGTACAATATCGTATCAAGCTAAGTTAAAAGCAGATGAAGGCATAAAAGTGATGGATAAAATGCTTGAAGCGATGAATGATATAAGTCAATCAAGCAAAAACATTGCAGATGTATTAAAAACTATTGAGAGCATAGCAAGTCAGACAAATTTACTTGCATTAAATGCAGCCATTGAATCAGCTCGGGCGGGAGAAGCAGGGAAGGGATTTGCGGTGGTTGCTAATGAGATTAGAGATTTAGCAAATAGAAGTTCGGAGACTGTAAAAGAAATAGAAGATATGATACAAATGAGCTTAAAGGATGTGGAGAAAGGACAAGGAATGGCAAGTCAAGCAGCAGAATCATTAAAAGAAATTGTCACATCAGTAGAAAGAACCACAGAAATAGCTGGAGAATTATTGGGAAATAGTAATCAACAAAAAGAGTCTATTGAAGAGTTAGCAAAGGGAACTAAGCAAATAGCGGAAGTAGTAGAAGCTAATTCATCAACATCTCAAGAAAGTGCCGCAGTCAGTGAAGAATTAGCGGCTCAAGCTGAAAATCTAAAAGGGTTAATACAATATTTTCAACTTAGAGATATGATGAATTAAAAGTAATATGAAAATGCAAGTAACTCATGATACAATGAAAAAAGCATAAAAAAGAAGTAGGTAAGATAGCATGCAGACAACAATAGGTGTAAGCAGAGCAGGAGGTAATATGGCGAAAATTGTAATCAACCAGATGAGTTATGACTACTCGGATTTTTATAATCCAGTATTTGAAAATGTAAATTTAACAATGAAGACAGAGTGGAAAGTAGGCTTAATAGGTAGAAATGGGCGAGGGAAAACCACACTCCTCAAGCTTATAAAAGGCGAACTTGAGCCCACAGCAGGGCGAATCAGTGTCCCTCTAGACGTCGAGTACTTCCCTTATGACAATACCTGTGAGTATACCATAACAAGAGATATCATCAAAGAAAATATAGGTAACCTTAAATCCATTGAAGATACGATGGAAGCCATTATTATAGCAAATGATGAAAGTAGATTTGATGAGTACTCAAGGCTTCAGGACATGTATCTCGAGTTAGAAGGCTATGAGATGGAGAGTAAAATTCTAAAAGAAATGGATGACATGAAGCTAGATAAGGAACTACTGGATAGAGATTTTGATACGCTATCAGGTGGGGAGCGCACAAGGATTATGCTCCTTACATTGTTCTTAAGAAAAAAGCAGTTTATCTTGATGGACGAGCCAACCAACCATCTAGATGATGCAGGAAAAGATGCAGTAGCTGACTATCTTAAGAAGAAAAAAGGCTTCATCATCGTATCGCACGACAGGGTATTTCTAGATAGAGTGATTGACCATGTCCTTTCTATTAATAAGAAGGATATAACCCTTGAATACGGTAATTATTCCACTTGGAAAGAGAATAAAGACAGACGTGAGCAGTATGAGCTAAGAGCTAGAGAACGACTTGAGCAAGAGATTTCTCAGCTTGAACGTAGTGCCAAAGCAAATAGAAACTGGGCTACATGGGGGAATCTACAAAAGTATGACTATGCAGGCAATGGCAGATCCAATGGCGTAGAGACTTATATGAGACAGGCAAAACGCTCAGAGGGAAGAGTACAGGAGAATATCGAAAAGAAAAAAGAGCTGCTTCAAAATCTAGAAGAAGTCAAGCCACTTCTACTCCAGCAAGAAAAGGAAGAGGAAGAAAAATGTCTTGTAGACATACACAATTTAAGTTTTGCCTATGAAGGTGGGGCAAAGCCTATTATCCAACACCTAAACTTAGCCATCAATACAGGTGACCGCCTATGGATTAAAGGTGAAAATGGTGTAGGTAAAAGTACCTTGTTACGTCTAATAGATGGGACACTTAGTACATCAGAGATTACTTATGTAGAAGGGATTAAAATAGCAAGAGTGGGACAAGATCCACTATGGAAGACCGGCTATGTAAAAGATTATTTTGATGATTATGCAGATAGGGGACAGTATGAGGTATTCCTAGAGCTATGTGATGTCTTCGAGCTACCAGAGAACTTCCTAGAACGTCCACTCCAGTCATACAGCAGTGGTGAACTAAAAAAAGTCAACATTGCAAGGGCACTCTCAGAGGACAATCACTTGATTTTATTAGATGAGCCGCTTAATTATATGGATACTTATTTTTGTGAGCAGCTAGAAGAAGCTATCTTAGCTTCTAGGCCAACCATTGTTTTTATCGAGCATGATAGATGGTTTGGGGAGCATGTAGCCACCAAAGAGCATGTGATGAAACAAATAAATTTCAAATCATTATTAGTATAAAATAATTATTATTGACAATTTTAAAAAAGTTTGGTAATATAACGCAGCAGCTTCTTTTGCTTTAAAAGGAAGCTGTTTTTTTGTATAGAAAGAATAGAGGGAAGAGTAGAGTTGTGGAAATGAAAGAATGAATAAGGAACTAGGTGATATATGAGACAGCGTAAAAAGGTACTCATGATATGTATAATAGTTGGGATTATAAGTATCATATGTGGAGTAATAACTAATCTTCTGAGACAACAAAATGTAACCCAAGAAGTAATTGAAATGATGAAGCAAGAGAAATTAGTGGAATTACCCAAAGAATTACTAGAAAGATATAAAGAGTGTGTAGAACAAGCATTACAAGTTGAGACAAATGAATACGAAGAGAAAGAAAATTACTATGTGCTGGGGATTTTAGAATGTGCAAGTAAAAATATAAATGAAGCTAGAGAATATCTAGAACAAGCATTAATCTATACAAATTCAGAAGATGAAAAGTATCAGATATTGGATATATGGATTTATAGTGCATTGGCTACTGTAGAATTAGTAGGGGATGAGCCCAAACAATCGGAATTGTACTTTGAGAAAGCAATAAAATTGGGAGAGGCATATGCTGATAAAGAAATAGTAAGTGAAATCTACTATAGAAGAGCTATGAAAAAATTAAGGTTAGAATATGATCTGGAGACGATTATTGAACTTATGCAAAAAGCAGCTAGATATCAGACGAATGGTATAAATAGCATTAGAAATGATATCACTTTAGCAAAACTGTATAGGTTAAAAGGAGAAAGAGAGAAGGCTTTAAAGCATAATGAAAAAGCATTTGATGAAGCGATTCAATTAAAAAATATGCAATGGATTAATACAAGTATATTGAGCTTGGCAGAAACTTACTATATTTATGGTAGTTATGAAAATGCAATTTATATCTATGAAAATCTCCTAGGAACTGGAACGCTGACTAATAGGAGTAATTTATTAGATAGCTATGGTTATTTAGCAGATATCTATGGGAAAATAGGCAACTATGAACAGTATGAAAAATATAGAGACCTTTACTTAGCATATGTAAAGGAAATGGATGAGCAATTTAAAAATAAAGAGTTGGTATGGCTCTATAATAAATGTACAACAATAGAACTCACATTTGGACATATAGAAGAAGCTCGAAGATACTTAGAGGAAGCAGAAAAATTATACCTACAAGATACTGGGAATATGTACTACAACATGAATTTGTATATTCAGTATAATAAAAATAAGTTGGCATATGCAATGGATAGTGATTATAAAAAAGTAATAGAAAACTATCGAGCTATTTTAGAACAATTACTAGAAAAAGGAATAGGAACAGATTTAAAGTATATTATTTTGGATGAAAGTATAAATTTATCATACAAACATAAGGATTATGAGAATTTAATTCACTATTTAGATATGCAAAGGGAATGGATGAAACATTCTGAAGGAGAGGCAGATCAGTTGCTAATCAAAATAGATAATATACTTATAAAAAAAGAAGTAATTAAAGCAAAGAAGAGGATGATTATATTAGGATTCTTGATGATGCTAATGATTATAGAAGGCGTACGTATTAAGAAAAAGAATGCTCAAATAAAAAGGCTTAATTTAGAATTGGAAGAATTGGGCAGGAGAGATGCATTAACGAATGTATATAATCGTGGGTACTTAAAAAGAGTATGTGAGGAAATAATACAGAGGAGAGCTTGCATAAGTTTTATCATGATAGATGTAGATTACTTTAAGTTATACAATGATTATTATGGTCATGTAGAAGGTGATAAAGTCCTTGTAGAGGTAGCAAATACTATTCGAAAAGTATTTGAAAAGGATGATGTATTTAGATATGGAGGAGAAGAATTTACGGTTATATCTACACGGACAGGGGAAGAATTGATAGAAAAGATAGAGGATCTTCAAGTAGCTATAAAGCAACTTAACATGCCACATATTAAATCAAATGTGAGTAATCAAGTGACCATTAGTATAGGGGCATGGTCGGGACAAATAAAGGATAGGGAAAGTGCAGCGGATTGTATAAAAAAGGCTGATCAGAATTTATATCAGTCAAAAGAAGATGGAAGAAATCGTTATACATATAGCAATGAATTAAGTGTACTAGAAAAGAGAGCATCTATAGTAGAAAAAGAGTGAATTGATGTATAGGAGTTAAAGAAAGGGTGAGTGAGACGAAAAAGATATGGATCAGCATAGTAGTAATCGTGTGTTTAAGTATACTAGGTATTCAGATAAAAGAAAGACGGTATGAAAAGAGACAAGAGGAAAAAATAGCAAAGAGAATTGAATCTGTATATAGACATAATAGGCCACTAAATGATTTGGAAATGCAGGGGTTATGTGATATGGCAGAGGAACTAGAGAATCGTAAGAGTGCCAGGGCCTTTATATATGGCTATATCAGCAGAGAAAAAGATCAGAAGGAAGTGGCGAAGGAATACTGGGAAGAAGTAATCCGTACAAAAGATAAAGGGACACCACGGTTTATGGAAATCTATGCCTATAAATTTTTAGCAGAACAGTTTATAGAGGAGAAAGCTTATCCGGAAGCAATTCGATGCATTGATGAAGTAGCTTCATCATTCACAATAAAAGAATATAACCAAAATTTTAAGATGGTATGGGAGCTACTATCTACTCTACGTAAAGTGCCAAATGAGACAGGTAGATTAAGTGGTTATATAAGGGGAATTATAGGAAAACCGCATTTAGGTGACAGGGCAACAGTGTTTTTTAATAGAAAATTTTCAGCTATGGAAATACTGGAAGAGCGTTATTTTGATGCGATAACAGCAATTATAGAGGTTCTTAATGTACCTGATAGTAAAGAGTTGGATTACTATAAAGCAAAGAGCAAAGTAGATTTAGCAATTATAGCTAAGAATTTTAATAGTTCTGAACAGGCAATTATGATATTGGAAAGTATTGAAGAGAATATAGAAAATGAGCAAAAACAAGCAGATTTAGGAGTTTATAAATACATCAACCTTGCACAAAATCAGACGATTTTAGAGAGATACGAGGAAGCTTTAATATCATTAGAAAAGGCAGAGCAGTATATAGATAAACTTCCAGAACCTAAGCAAAAAGAAGCTGAATTGCTACTGAGTACAAAAAAAACCCAAATTTATATGGATCAAGACGCATATGATCAAGCTAAGGTATTGCTAGAGAAGCTTGGCGTAGAAGAGGTAATGGCTTTAGGGTACTCGTATCCAGGCGTTCAGATAGATGTACTAAAAATATTAGGAGAAATTTATTTTGTAGAGGGAAAGTATGAAGAAGCTAGAAAAATTTATGAAATTATTGTAGCGGGGAGAGATTTAGGAACAGACCTTGAAGATTATCGTGATGCTTTGATTGGTTTGATTTATGTTAATAAAGCATTAGGGGATGAGACCAAGTTCAATAAAGCTATTGAGCAGTATAAGTGTATGCAAGAAGGTGTTAAGAATAGCCAATTTGCTACAACGTACGAGTATATTAAAGGACAAAGTTATATTATGAAAGCTCAAACATATAGCAAAGAAGTAGGTGTGAAAAATACCATCTATTTAATCTGCTTATGTATTACTATTTATATTGTTATTAAGTTAAATGTATTGCCTTGGTTAGTGATGAGGAAAACAAGAAAAAAGATTAAAAAACATATAAAAAACCATCATTATTTTTTAGTCTATCAACCTATTATAAATCCTAAAAAAAGTCAGATTATAGGATTTGAAGCACTTTTAAGACTTAAAGATAAAGAGAAAGTTATTTACCCGAATAGCTTTATTCCTCAGATACATAAGGCCAAAATGATGGGAGAAATTGCTTTGTGGGAGATAAGAGAAATTAGCCAAAACTATGAATTAATTGAAGCATTACCTTTTAACATGGATAAAGAGAGTTTCTATATATCTATTAATGTTTCATTTGAAGAGCTACAAGATAAAGACTTTATTAGGAAAATCATTAGTGAAACCACAGAATTATTTGAAAAAGGTGCGAGAATATGCTTAGAAATTACTGAAAACATAGGTGTAGAAGAGAAAGCTGGTATTCAAGAGCACATGGATGAACTTATACAAACAGGCTTTAAAATTGCCATAGATGACTTTGGTGTGGAGTATTCTAATATTGCATTACTTGACCAAGTAGATTTTCATACCCTTAAATTAGACAAGCATTTTATTGACCATATAGAGGAATCAATCGTGGTACAAAACCTTCTAAAAGTTATCAATGAATTATCCAAAGCATTAAATATCCATATCGTCATAGAAGGCGTAGAAGAGGACTGGCAGAAAGAAATGATCAAAAGCTATGATTCTGAGACTTTTTATATTCAGGGGTACTACTATAGTAAGCCACTTACCATAGAAGAACTAAGAGAAAGTATTAAGCACATACCTAAGCATCAATTATGATGTTTGGGTATGTGTTTTTTTGTATGTAAATACCAAAGGTGGATATGCTAACAGTAATTGACAACTAAAGAAAGGAATTGTGAACATTATGGCATATCAATTAACACATGCTGAATTTGATCAGGTCTTAGGGGCACTGCAACAATACTACGATATCTATGCACCAGTAAGGCTTGAGGGGAAAGGACGATGCTCAGACTTAGATAGCATTCGCTATCAAAAAATAGAGAGTGTAGGAGAGATTGTCTATCAGGAAAAGAGTGAGTTCTCAGCAAAGGAAATAGCATTTCCAGTCAATGAAACTTTATTTTACTTTAATGAAGAAGCCATGACTGAAAATGTGAAAGGCTACGAAAAAGACGTACTCGTCTTCCTAAGAAGCTGCGATATTCAAGGCTTTGACCGCATTGATACGATTTTTTTAGACAATGG
>JBOFIT010000224.1:0-3022 GCA_051650305.1 Cellulosilyticaceae bacterium | reverse complement strand
TTTAAAATCTCACGACTTACATCTAATGTAACTTCGCCTGTCTCTGAAAGTGCTGTCATACCATGCTTTTCTAAGTTTGCTACGATAGCATCGATGCCGTCTTTTTCTACGCCATAATCACTTAAGTGTGTCTTCACACCTAAACTTTCAAAGAATGCTCTAGTCTTCTCAATCGCTGCATTAATACGTGTGTCTTCATCACCTTCTGTAAGGTGCCATACACGTTTTGCGTATTGAAGAAGTTTGCCACGTTTTGCTTCTTTTCTTACTTCCCAAATAGCAGGCTGAAGTACTGCAAGTGTCTTACCATGATCAATACCGTAAAGTGCTGTAATCTCATGACCTATCATATGTGTCGTCCAGTCTTGTGGTACCCCTGCACCAATAAGACCATTAAGTCCCATCGTTGCACACCATACAAGGTTTGCTCTCGCATCATAATTTGTAGGGTTTGCTACAGTTTCTTCACCTATTTCGATAAGTGATTTAAGTATACCTTCTGCTGCACGATCTTGGAATTTCGCATCCACTGGGTATGTCACATATTGCTCTACCACGTGGATAAATGTATCGATGATACCGTTTGCTACTTGTGTCTCTGGTAATGTATAAGTAAGCTCTGGATCAAGAATAGAGAACACTGGGAAGTTGTTTGGACTAAAGATAGCAAGCTTTCCTTTGCTTGATGTGATAACCCCACCGTTATTCATCTCTGAACCTGTCGCTGGTAATGTCACAACAGTACCGATAGGCATACTCTTTGCCACTTCTACTGGTACTTCATCATAATCAAATAAATCCTCTGCATTATCCCCATCATATGTAGCTGCTAATGCTACGAATTTTGTACCATCCATGACAGAACCGCCACCTACTGCAAGTAGGAAGTCGATGCCTTCTTCTTTGACGATTTTTACAGCTTTCATCAATGTATTGTACTGTGGATTTGGTTCGATACCACCAAATTCATAGACTTCTCTCTCACCTAAGTATGCTTTTACTTTGTCTAATGTACCGAATTTCTTAACACTACCTCCACCATAAAGCACAAGTACCTTTGCATTTTGTGGTACTAAGTTCTGAAGTTCATTTAATGTATCTTTCCCAAATACAATTTTTGTTGGGTTATAAAATGTAAAATTAAACATAGCCTTACACCTCTTTTTTTAAATTTGACTTCATTGTACACCTTAGAGTTTACTCTAAGGCAATACCTTTTATTCCTCGCAATGTACATCTTCCCCGTTGTACCACGCAATCTTCTTATCAATCTTCTCCATGCTCTTTTGAAGAAGTGCCATCTGCTTCTCTAGGCTTTCTTTATGATGCATAAGTATCTGCTTACGCTTTGGAATCGTATGCTCACCTTCCAAACTTAAAGTTACGATATGCCTTATAGCCACAATGCTCATCCCTGTATCCTTTAGGCACTTGATAAGCTCTATCCAGAAAATATCGTCCTCACTATAATACCTATTGCCATGTTCATCCTTCTGGATATAAGGAAGTAATCCCTCTTTTTCATAGTATCTCAAGGTGTAAGTGCTAAGACCTACACGCTCTGCTACTTTTCCTATTGTAATCTTCATTTGCTACCTACCTACATTTTTGATTTTCTATTTCTTCAATACATATATAACTGCTAAGACAAAATTAACACCCAAAACAGGTGCTGCATTATAAAATAAGAAGCCATATCCATCATAACTTTCAAAAGGATACGTCATGAGGATTATAAAATTAATAAGCGTCATCATACTTGTTAATAAAAGTAATTTACCTACAAAACGGCAGGGCTTCCCTTGCTTACGACAGTATAGCCAAATCCCTACTATTGCTATGATATATGCTGGTATATAATAAAATCCTAATACATATTCCATATGATTTCTCCCCTTTTTTTCCTCTTCTTAAATATCCCCTAAATATTATAAATACTGATTGAAAAAGTCTACTAAGAAAGTCTTATCTGCTATCACTTGATGTAGTACATACTCATATGTCTCATACGCCAAGTCATAGTCTGCCTTTGTGATAATCCCCTTATCCAATGCCTCTTGTAACTCATCTTCATCTAGCATACGTGCCTTAAAGTCTGGTGTCACCGCAATATCTAGATATAAATCATCGAAGTAAGGCATACCATCTTCACCCACTCCATTTTGCTTCGTCATATCAAAATACCACTCGACGATTTGCCCTTTATCGTCATACACAGCTGTCCCACACCATGTCTCATTATCTGGTAAAAACATAATACCTACATAGTTATCATCACATAGACAGATCTCTTGATCCCCATAATGTGCCATCAGCTTCTGCTTGACCTTACCCATCTTCACCACAGATAGATAACCTGACCACTTACCTTCTATATGCTTGTATTCATACGTATAGTTATCTAGCCACGTCCAATTTCTAGCATCTAAATATTTTCTTTTCATATTGGTTCATCCTTTATTCTTCTGTTTCTTTTTGTACATCTACTTCTTCTTTATTTTGCTTTTTATGTGTAGATACCGCCTGACATGCACAAGCACATCCAACGATTAAAATAAGTGTATAGTCACCTGTCATTCCTATCATTAGACAAATAAAGGCTGCTAGAAACCATAGCTTTGAAGTTGTATCAGCATTCATTTCCTTGCTCCTCTCTTTTTATCCCTACGTCATTTTCTTTGTTTTAAGCTTAACTGATATATCTATAGATTTCAACTAGACATACCTCAAACTTTACTATTTGTATATACTCCTTTGTGTCTTTCGGATTAAATTTAAAAAATTATTTTTATTTTTAAAATTTTTATATTATACTATATCTAACATTAGCTATCTTCACAAAATTTCTTAAGGAAGTTGATCGCTAAGTACTTATTCATATTGTTAAAGGAGGTCGTTATATGCAATCAAACAGCAAACTTAAAATGCAGCTGCTGCTCAGCATCTTATTTATTACCATGACTATTTTAGGCTATTATAAAGATTTTTCATATATGTGGGAATACTGCTTTTTATCTGGAAT
>JBOFIT010000223.1:0-2460 GCA_051650305.1 Cellulosilyticaceae bacterium | reverse complement strand
AGAGTCCGATACATCCTACTATACCCGTACCCACTACTACGCTACTGCTTATCACCAGCGTCCATTTGTTCCACCCTATGAGTAGCCATGCCAAAAGTAAAAAACCTACTATACCCAGTATCACCAACGGTTGTACCATCAATTTGAAAAAGCCACTGCCCCCTGCCGTCAGTGCAAAGCTCATAAGCAACATCACACCATAAAGGTATACCCACTCGCCTCGTTTTTCTTTTTTATCCATCCTTCTCACACTCATTTTCTAATCGATTTTTCAAGTTATCCTCTTCTGTGACGGGTATGACGCGAATCCCCTGTCGTCTTAATGCCTCTAGCATCTGTTGTTGTTCTTTACTGGCTTCCTCTTCTTTATACCCTACATAAATGACTACCACTTCTCTACTGTCTACTGCCCACCGATCTAGATGCTCATAAAGTACCATGGTCATTTCTCCCGTAATAATGACACGACTTCTTCCTCCATTTTCTGAGATACCACCTACACTTATAACCTCTGCCAACGTACGTGCTTCCTTAAAGCTTACCTTATACAGATAATGATAAACTGCTTCAAACTGTCCCGTATTTTCCACTGGCCAATATTGGGGTTCTCCGTGATACGTCACAAGCCTAGCACTTAACCCTTGCTTCATAGCATAATACAGTACGGCAAGTGCACACTCTACCATACAGTCTTCTAGCAAGGCTTGTTCTTCTACACTTCCTTCCTGCTTTCTTAGATCCAGCAGTACATCCACCGCACCCTTCACTGTGGCATTAGTATTTCTCACCATCAAGCTTCCTTTCTTCGCCGTCATCTTCCAGTGTATTTTCCGCATACTATCGCCGTATCTATACGCTCTTATATCGGATACGACCATACCATCGCTTTGATACGCCTGCTTGATTGTTTCTGACTCTTCTAACGTATGTCTCGAGATGGGAAAGTACTGTAAATCAATAATACGAGGATAGACCGTTATATACTTAGGCTCAAAGACACGGTATGGCAATCTGAAAAGCCCTAAGAAATCATACAGATAAACTTTTTCGATGCCTAGCTGATAATACCCTCTGTAATGGCACGTCACCTTATAGTCATAACTTTTATTGCCCCGTCCATCCACACTTACTCTTCTTTTTTCAAAGTGCTTTCCAATGATGGTATCCTCACCGTAAAAGATAATCTCCACATCTGGATAAAAAAGGCCCCCATCGTTATAGATACCAAATGCAAAGACCACATCTTCGCCTTTGGTGACAAACTTTTTATCTAATGTTTGGGTATAAGTAAAAAGGCTGTAGATACGCAGCGTATATAAAAAAGACATCAAGGGCAACAAAAGTGCGATATACCCCAGTAAAGACGTCCAGTAAGTCTGATAGTGATAACACAAAGCCATAACACCTATAAGCGTCACGCCATAAAGCATTCTATTTCTTCTCATCATACTTCACCTTAGGTAACTTAATCTTTTCTAATAGGCTGGTAATCACTTTTTCACTGGTAACTTCCCGAAGCTTTGCCTCATGTTTTAGTTGTAAACGATGACTGAGGACGTAGGGAGCCATCTTTACGATGTCTTCTGGTAAGACGTAGTGCCGCCCTTCTATGTATGCCTTTGCCTGTGCCGTACGATACAATGCCAAGGAGCCTCTAGGTGATGCTCCTAATACAACATCACTGTGTCTTCTTGTCTCTTGGACTATATGAACGATTAAAGTGTACAAGCTGTCTTCCATATACACTGCTTTGACTTCTTCTTGCATCGTCAGTATTTCTTCTGTTGTGGTGACGGCTTGTAATGTCTTTAATGGATGCACCTCTTTACACGCTTTAAGCATCCTTTTCTCATCTTGCTCTGTAGGGTACCCCATACTTAACTTCATTAAGAAGCGATCTAGCTGTGCTTCTGGCAGAGGAAAAGTCCCTAAATAATGGGTAGGGTTCTGTGTGGCTAATACCATAAATAAAGTGGGTAACTTATAGCTCTTACCATCCACACTGACTTGATGTTCCTCCATAGCTTCTAGGAGGCTTGCTTGTGTCTTTGGCGACGTACGATTCAGCTCGTCTGCAATGACAAAAGGTGCAAATAAACTCCCTTCACGGTATTCAAATTCCCCAAGCTTTTGGTTATACATTGAAAAACCTGTCAAATCTGAAGGCAGAATATCTGGTGTGAATTGTATCCGCTTAAACGTGGTATCAATAGACTTTGCCAGTGCCCCCACCAAAGTTGTCTTCCCAACTCCCGGTACATCCTCGATTAATACATGCCCCTCACAGAGTAGTGCTATAATGACTAATTCAATGGTTCGTCTCTTGCCTTTTATGACTTGCTCTATATTTTCTATCAGCTTTTGTATAACTTCCTGATGTTTCTCCATGCTTACCACCCCTTTTTTACACTTGCCTTCTTCTTAGTTTATTCCTCTACCCCCACAATGTATCCCTATCTT
>JBOFIT010000222.1:0-10447 GCA_051650305.1 Cellulosilyticaceae bacterium | reverse complement strand
TAGAAGGGAAGTAAAAGCATGGGATTAGAATCATGTAAGCTTTGCCCAAGGGTGTGTGGCGTGAATCGATTAGAAGGACAACTTGGGTTTTGTAGAGCAGGGGCAAAGGTGAGGATAGCACGTGCGGCCTTGCATCATTGGGAGGAGCCTTGCATATCTGGAGAGAGAGGATCGGGGACTGTATTCTTCTCCCACTGTACTTTAAAGTGTGTCTTTTGCCAGAACTACGAGATTAGCACAGAGGGTAAAGGGAGAGAAGTGGAGATAGCAGAGTTGGCGCAGCAGTTTCTGAGATTACAAGAAGCAGGGGCACATAATATTAATCTAGTCACTCCGACTCACTATGTCATCCAGATCATAGAAGCTGTAAAGTTAGCAAAAAGCAAAGGATTACAGATACCGATTGTCTACAATAGTAGTGGGTATGAAACAGTAGAGACCATTAGAAGTCTAGAGGGAATCGTAGATGTATATCTCCCCGACTTCAAATACTTCAAGGACAAGTATGCCAAGGATTATTCAAAAGCGCCAAGGTATACTGACTACGTAAAGTATGCAATTGAAGAAATGGTAAGGCAAGTAGGTGAAGCACGGTTTGATGAAGCAGGCATGATTCAAAAAGGTGTAATTATCAGACATCTGATGCTCCCAGGACTCTTGTTTGACACAAAGAAAATAGTGGACTATATCTATGAGACTTACGGGGATAGAGTATACCTTAGTCTTATGAATCAGTACACACCATTAGAGCAGGTGAAAGACCATCCGAAGCTTAGTCAGAAGCTAAGTCCAGCACATTATGAATACATAGTGGATTATGCCATAAGTCTAGGTATTGAAAATGGCTTTATCCAAGAAGGTGATACAGCGAGTGAAAGCTTTATTCCACCCTTTAATGAGGGGGAGTAGAGCTTTTAATTTTTTTTAATAAAGTTACACTTTTTATTTTATTTTTGGATGACATACTGTAGTTAGAAACAAGAGGATGGGGGATAGCAGTATGATATGGTTGAAAAAATTAAGGCATAAAAAGTTTCAAACAATCATTATTTTTCTTATTACATTGATATGTAGCTTACTACTGACAAGTTCAATGAGCATTATTTTATCTTTGGAGAAGCCTTTTTTAGAATTGGTAGAGGAATGTAGACCACCGAGTGTACGCTTTTTTTTGAGAGATCAGTCGGTAGAAGGATACGAGGAACTCATGGCTGCCATAGAAAAGACAAAAGGCATTGCAAAGGTTGAGACACTCGAGAGTTATTCTTTCAATGAAGTAATGACTAAAGATGGAGAGAAGATAGAAGGTTTCTTTGAATTGATGCCGTACAAAGAAAGTGTACATCAGAATCTAAGGTATACCAGTGAGAAGCAGCTCCCTTTAGAAGAAGGTGAATGCCTATTGCCAGAGGTTGTACGAAGACAGTATGAACTAGAGGTAGGGGATACCATTATTCTTACAGTAGGCGAGGAAAAGTATGAGTATAGGATTAAGGCATTTGTTGTGGAACCCTATATGAGTAGTCTAGCAACTTCTTGTGCTTTCATTGTAAAAGATATACCAGAGTCATTAACGACAACAAAAGTACTTATGGTTTATGGTGAAGATGGCACAAATGGAACAGATATAGTAACAACTATGCGTAGAAATAACGGAGGTCACTTGAATGCAGGGATGATGACCATTCAAAATATGATTGATTTCAACCTTATTACAGGACAAATTTTGGGTGGGGTTCTCTTTGGGGGAGGTATCATTATCCTCCTTGTAAGCTGTATTATTATCAGGTTCTTAGTAAGAAATACACTTCTTACGGATTTGAAGACAATAGCAATCTATAAGACGATAGGCTATCGCTCCAAAGAGATTTTAGGCATGTATATGAAAGCTTATTTATTTGTAGCAGCTCTAGGGGTAACACTAGGGGTGGTAGGCTCTAAAGGGATCTCTTACTTGTTCTTAGAGCAGGCATTTCAAAGCATAGGTGTGAAATCAGGTGGGACATTACTCCTACCAGCGGTCATCACTTATAGCATTATGCTAGGTGTAGTCGCTGTGAGTATTTATAGTGTAATGAAGTGTACACATCGAATAAGTCCGGTAGCTATCTTTGCCAATAGACAAAGTACTTTAGGCAAAAAGAAGTCTCTGAAGGTAGGTAAAAGCAGGGTACAATCATTCTCGCCTTTAAGTATGGCAATGAGAAGTATGAAAAGAGAGCGAAAGAATACAGTGTTTATTATTTTGACGGCAGTTGTATCTATGTATGGAGTGAATTTTGCTATGGCATCCATAGATACAGTGGGTTCACTTTCAGAACAAAATTATTATTGGCTAGGCTTTGATAAAGGGGATGTGTTTTTCCAAACCAATGACAATGAGCAGTTTGAAAAAGCTTATAAAGAGTTAGAAGAAGACTCACGAGTAGAGTGTATTGTGAGACAAAATCCAGAGATAGGAGTGGAGTTTAAGTGGCAGGAAGGGATGATAGACCCTAATGTACAGGGCTATTTCTTTGAAACCTTAGAAGGATTAGACGTACCTGTAATAGAAGGAAGAAATCCGAAATATCAGGATGAAGTTGTAATGACATCTATTGTGGCGAAGGAATTGGGAAAAGAAATAGGAGACTACGTACAGATTATGATTGAAGATAAACCTGAAAGCTTCTTACTAACAGGTATTTTTCAAAGTTACTACGGCATGGGGCGTGGTGTAAGGATACTAGGAAGTGCATGGGATAGAGAAGGCGCACCTTTTGTCTACAATACAATGTCTATCTACTTAAAGGAAGGTGTTGATAGAGATGTATTTAATGAGAGCTATAAGGCTATTTATGGTGATGGTATTAAGATCAATAAGCGAGAAGAGATGTTTAAGTCAATATTAGATATGATTACAGAACCACAGGAAAAGGTACTGACACCTTTTATGCTCTTTATTATGCTTATGGGTTTTATTAATATATTTGGGATTGTGGTTCTTAGGAACTTAAATAATGAAAAAACAAATAGCATTTATAAAAGCATCGGCTATGACAGTAGGCACTTATTGAAGGTGAATATGTGGTATATCGGGATGATAGCAGTAATAGCAAGTGGTGTGACGTTACCTCTTTTTGTAGTAACCTATCCAAAGGTGATGTCTCTTGCCTTAATGATGTTTGGATTTGAAAAGTATCCAGTCTTTTATGATTTGTATAAGCTGGGGATTGTAAATGGCATAGTTATCGTACTGTTTTTAATGAGTTGTATGTTTTCATCAAGGGATTTGTTTAAGGTGGGAATAAAGACACTTAATCAAGAGTAAGGGAGATGGTAGAAATGTCAGAAAAAAATGTTATAATAAAATCGAATTTACTGTGTAAAAGTTTTATTAATGATGGGCAAATGAACAATGTGATTAAGAACTTAAATGTAGAAGTTTATGAAGGTGATTTCACAGTCATTATGGGAAGTTCTGGCTCAGGAAAATCCACATTGTTATATTTGCTTAGTGGAATGGATGAAGTAACAAGTGGTGAAGTTTACTTACAAGGGGAGCCGATACAGAACTATAAGGAATGTAAGCTTGCAAAATTAAGAAAAGAAAAGATAGGATTTGTTTTTCAAGGGATACATCTCATTCCTGACTTAACAGTGCAGGAGAATATATGGAGTCCAACTTATAAGATGCCAAAAGATAAGAAAGCAATACACATACACATACAAGAGCTTTTGGCGCAGATGGAACTTACAGAACATAAGGATAAGTACCCACACCAATTATCAGGAGGGCAAAGACAAAGAGTAGCTATTTGTAGAGCACTTATTAATCAACCTAAAATACTTTTTGCAGATGAACCGACGGGAGCACTTAATTCGGCACAAGGGGAAAATGTACTAGATATCTTTTCAGAGATAGCAGCTAGTGGGCAGTCAATCGTCATGGTGACCCATGATATCAAGGCAGCTATAAGAGGTAATCGTATTATCTTTTTAAGAGATGGGCGTATAGATGGAATTTTGGAGATGAATAGTTTTAGACATGAAGAAGATAAGGAAAGAGAAGAGAGGGTCTATAGCTTCTTAAAGGAAAGAGGTTGGTAGACTAAGACTAAGAAAGTAGGGGATAGAAGTGGCATATCGTATTCTAATTGTAGAAGATGAAAGAGAGCTAGCAGAGATTTTGAGAGATTATTTAGAAGTGGAAGGTTATGAAGTAGCTATGGCACTGGATGGAGAAGCAGGGCTTGAGTTTTTTAGAAAAGCGCAGCCAGACCTTGTGCTTCTAGATATCATGCTCCCTAAGATAGATGGTATAGAGCTTTGCAAGACGATGCGTAAGACTACGTCTATTCCTATTGTGATGGTATCTGCAAAAAATGGAGAGATGGATAAAGTCATTTGTCTAGGCATAGGAGCAGATGATTATGTGACCAAACCTTTTAGTCCGCTTGAATTAGTGGCTAGAGTGAAGGCACATCTTAGAAGGTACACAGGTGGACTGGATAAAGAAGCGAAAGATACAGAGTGTGTAAGTATAGGTGACTTGCAGCTGAATAAGAAAAGTTATACAGCAACAGTAGGTTGCCAAATTTTGGAGCTGACCACAAAAGAATTTGAGATTTTATACTTTCTTATGGGTCATCCTGGGCAAGTATTTTCAAAGGACCAAATCTATGGTCAGGTATGGGGGTATGAAGAGTACGGTGATACGGGAAGTGTGGTCGTCTACATCAAAAGGCTAAGAGAAAAACTAAGTGTCTACCAACTAGACCTTATCAAAACCATATGGGGAGTAGGGTACAAATTATCCGAGTGAGACGTATGAAAGGGAAGAAAAGTAGTGTAGGATATGGCGTAATTAGTGTGTTCATCATGGGGATTTTTATAGGAGCACTCTTATGGGGAATATTAAGAATCGAACCGTTGCGGGAAGAAGCCTTGTATAATCATACAAGGCTTTTGGTCGTAGATGCATTAAAAGCGTTAGAGAATGGAGAAATACCAGATACTCCTTATGCTTATGCAGTCGTTGACTTGAAAGGTAAGGTACATTATGCAGACGAGGTATTTGGATTTGGAGATGAAGTCCAACTAGTAGAAGTAGCTCAGTTTGATAAGAGCTTTTGGAAAGAAAGTGAGGGGCTTGTAAAGAGTACCTTCATCATCCAGAAAGAAGGAGAAGCCCGTGGATTTGCTTTGTTTCTGATACCTAAAGAAGAAGCGTATAGGTATTCGGATAGGGAGATGATCCTTGATTTGTTTGGACCCCTTATGCTTGCGATAGGTGGATTAGGGATAGCAATGCTAAGTTATGGACTTTATATAAAGAGGCAGTTTCTAAAACCTATAGAGAAGATTTGCTTATCCTCAGAAAGCATTATCAAGGGTGAGTATGATGTGGCAGTAAGAGAGGCCGTAGATAAGGAAATGATAAGTAGTGAGATAGGAAGACTTGCCTATGTATTTGAAC
The DNA here is from genome assembly GCA_051650305.1 of Cellulosilyticaceae bacterium. Lineage (GTDB taxonomy): Bacteria > Bacillota > Clostridia > Lachnospirales > Cellulosilyticaceae > JBOFDK01. The sequence continues at coordinate 4,989 of JBOFIT010000222.1, read as the reverse complement.
TTATGAGAGATGAATTAAAAGCAAAGCAAGAAAGAGAAAATAAATTAAAGAAAGCTCAAAAGGAACTTATAGCCTGTATCTCACATGATTTAAAGACGCCTGTATCTTCTATTAAAGCGTACAGTGAGGGACTAGGAGATGGTGTCATTACTGACCCTGAAAAAAGAAAAAGATATGCGAATGTCATCATGAATAAGGCAGATGCGCTTAATAGTATGATTAATGATTTATTAGAGCATTCAAAAGCAGAACTTCATGTGCTGACTATCGAAAAAACAGAAGTATATTTTACGGATTATTTTCAAAAAGCTACGGAAGAATTGAAGCTGGTGATTGAAAAAGCAGGGATGATATGTGAGTTGCAGAATGATGTACCTAACTGCCTGATTGAGATTGATACAAGGCGTATGACGCAGGTGATAGAAAACCTTGTAAGCAATAGTATCAAGTATGCGGTAGATGGAGGATGGATAGGCATTCAAAGTAGGCTGTCTAGTAATCACATCATTATAAGTGTGAAGGATAAGGGGAACGGCATCGAGCATTTAGATATTCCCTATGTATTTGATAAATTTTATAGAGGAGAAAAGTCAAGGAATAGTACGATTGCTGGTTCAGGACTAGGACTCTCCATATGTAAATATATAGTAGAGGAACATAATGGAAGAATTGAATGCACAAGCAAAGTAGGGGAAGGGACTAGTTTTAGCGTTTACATACCTATCTAAAAACAAATAATAAAAAGTCAAAGAGGTTCTGAAATAAGGAATATTTCAGAACCTCTTTGGCTTTTTTTTAGTTCATAATGATATTTTCAGGAACTACAAGGTCTTTGAAGAAATCACCGAATTGTTCATTGAAGCCTTCTAATTCACATGTGTAATCACCGATTGTTATATAGTTCATACTAGGAATGATGTAGCTTGTGAAGAGTGTATTATCTTCAAGCATAAATGTAAGCATGTAAGACTTATCTTCTGACTGCGCTTTGGCGATAGCAGCGTGGCCAGCTTCATCTAGCTCTACGATTTTAGCATCTTTAAAAGCAGTAAGCATTTTAGCTGCATCTTCTTGTGAAATAGCATTAAGGATATGAGCACCCATGTGATCAAGGATATCAGCAAAGATTACCTGAGATTCTAATTTTGCAGTTTCAAGGTATGCGGCAATATCCATTGCACTATCATCAGATTTACCTACATTTTCACAAAGATAGTAAGCACCCTCATATTCAAAAGCCATTCTAAATGAAGAGTCGTAATTACCTAGTTTATAAAGCTTTCCATTGTTAAGTGTACCGACTTCTTCACCAAGTTGAAGGTATTCTTTCTCGAAGGCTTGGCCGTCATTTAAGAATGCAAAACGATTGCCATCTACATCAATCATTTTACGAGGTCCGGTTGGAGAAGTAGCATCAGGTGTACTAGGCTTTTCAGTTTTTGTTGGCTCTGGATTAGGTGTAGCAACAGATGCAGCACAGCCTGTTAAGACACCCACTGCGCCAAGGATTGCCATACCTAGGATAGCTAGTTTTTTTGTTAATTGTGTTTTCATAGTTAATACTCCTTTGATTATTGTATATAAAATGTATTGTGTGTTCTTATTGATGGTTTCATTAATAATACAATCAAAGAAGTGAGTTTGTTGAAAAAAGATAAAAAAAATTTTTATAGAATTGCTATTTGTAATGGTAAAGGATAGACCGGTTTAATGATAGGGGGCGCGGGAGTGGTGGCAATCGTAATATCAAGAACGGGCTGGAGTGAGGGAACAGGATTAGACGCAGCACCAAAATGAACCAATGCATCAAAATGATCTTGGAATAAAAGAAGGCCTTTGTTGGGTAAGGTACCGCTTACCCAAGCTTGAACGATAGTGGTGACATCGATTTCGGTATAGCTCATATTTGGAGTAATAAAAAAGGGAGTGGTAAATTCTCTAGCTAATGATGGCGAGTTATAGCAATAAGTATAGGGGGTCATATATTCAAGGGTTGGAATACAGGTAGCATTAAGAACAACGTGCTTTTCATAAGAGGTAGGTATTTTAAATAAAGTAATGATGGCAGATGAAATGGGTGTATAGGGTGAAATTGTAAACGTATTAAAATAGAGATATGACCAGTAATGGCAAGGATAGGCATAACCAAGCATGATATCAGAAAAAGGCATGAAATCATTATGACTAGAGTACGCTAGGCTCGTTTTACATGGAAGATGCAGTGTATCCATAAAAGCTAGACCTCCTAACTTAAGAGAATTTTGATAAAAGAACACCTTCAGCAGTACCTTGGATAGAAGAAGTATGCTGTATATCACCTAAAATGATTGCTTCAAAAGATAAAGTGGGTGCAGGGATGTTTCGGTAGACCTCAGAAAAAGCATAGGACATAATTACTGGAGAAGTAGCATCAGGTAAAAGTGTAGTTACCGCAAGTTGAGTTTTTAACAACAAATTGTACTGTGTAAGCAAGGAGAAAATACTTGATAAATCCACTGTTATTTTTAATCGAGTAGTAGGTGGACCATTTTGGGTGTCATTGTAAGTGGGTATGATTGTTATTACCATGAAAATGAACCTCCTTTTGAAGAGATAATGATGCGTATTAGAAGGAATGAGTGTCCAGATAGATAAATTTAGCATTGATAACGAGATCGTCAAGGGTGACAGGGCCAATAACACTTATCTCACCAATAATCAAATTACCATCAGGTTGGATATCTTCCGGAGAATAAATATTGTTATAAGTATAAGCGTTACCTAGTGCTGTAATTTGTAAGGAAAGGATAAAGTCCCGTGTGTCTTGAGGATTTAAAATATCTGTGACATGAACTACAAGATTAAAAGTACTTAAAATGTCACCAAAGCCTTTGATTTGAGATTGAGTGATTACATTTTTATCAATGATAATCTGCATGATTTAGCCTCCTTAGACAATAGGGAGTATTTCATACTGCCAAATTTGAGCATTTGATATGATTTCACGATTAGGGTCATAAACACCTTCAAAGTACCCGGTTTGAGTGATGGTATGATTAATGATGTCTTTAACTGCAAAAATACTAGAGACAGAAAAGCTAGCTTGTGAAAGAACAGTATCTTTAAAGATAGGTATACTTAAGGAGGTTTGTACTTGGATTTTGTTGTATTCTATGGGGACACAATTGATTTCATCCCAAACAGGCGTTAAATCAATGATGATTTCCGCATTATATTTAATAGGATTAGGTTCAATGATGGTGTTTTCAGGAGTTAAATAAATCGTTATAGTAGGAACAGCCATGGAAGCACCTCCTGTGCAAGGGGTTAAGGGGTATAAATATCATAGTACATAATGCTAGCAATGCCAGATGGAACCCTACCAGAAGTAGTATCTAGAATGCCAGGTATATTTGCCTCAAGGGTAACACTTGGAGCTGAAGGATTGATTGTAGAGACAAGATATGTTTGCTCCAAAGGAATAATCATAACAGTAGCAACGTTATTCTCGAGTAAGGGGATGGTAAAAGTAGCTTTTGCATAAAGATGTGTATGAGATTTAATAAAAGGCCAAAAGTAGCTAAGGTCAATGGTGGCTAGAAGTAAATTTGTCTTACCACGGTTTAGTAAGTGTATATGATTCTCAGGAATAGGAAATTGATGAATAGTATCCATTAGGAAGCTCCTTTCTACGTAAGAAGAGGGGAGTTTTTTTGATTGTAACCAAGTAAAGTAGCAGTACCTTGAGCTGGTGATTGAGGAGCTACTAGATGAGGACAAGCAATGTTTAGATGTATAATTTTGTTGGATAGAGAAGCAACTTCATAATTGTTACGCACACTGATTTCAGCTGTGAGAGAAGGTGGGAGTGGATTCAAAATAGGGACATAAAGCGTCGTATAGACACTTATATGTGTATACTTTGTCACGAATGATTCCCAAATAGCAGATAAATCAATGTCTACATTAACAGTTGAACTTATACCATTAACAGAAGTAATGTGAGAAGTGTCTATGGTAATAGGGATGTTCATTATAGACCTCCTTTCGAGGTATGCCTATATGAGTTATTGAATGTAGTAAATGCTTGCTGAAGATGTAAGTGAGTCTAAATCAATTTCATTACTTCCTATATAAAGAGTACCCTCAAGGTTAAGTATCTGATGAGTACCATCGGGAGATAAAATGATGGAAGAGGCAGGTAGTTGCTGTGTAACGACTATAGGTGAAGGTGATGAATTAGAATAAAGTTTTGCTTCTGCTAGAACAAGACTACTAGGCTTAGGATGAATATTTGTACCAAAGGTAATACCTAAGTCTAGAGAAAGTACAGAGTTACCAAGACCTTTGATTTGATAAATTAATTGAGTAGGTACAGTAATACCTTGAGAAGATAGCATAGGTGTTCACCCCTTTGAAAACAAAGTGAGAGAAAGGCTACCTCAGTAGGTAGCCTAATGAGGCAGCTAGGATAAAAGATTAATAATTATAAGTTATAAACTTTAGCTGAAGCATTTGCAACTGCAACAGCAGAAGTTGTAGAAGTTGAGAAGTAAGAACCAAGTGTAAAAGTAGTACTATCATTAATTATAGTAGTTGTTACATTTGCTTGGTAAATAGTTTTGGATACTGAATTGTCTTCAAATGCTACAAAGATATCATAAGTTCCTGCAGCAATTGTTTTTCCAGTATCTGCAATGAGTTTAATAACGTACTCGTAATAAGGGTCAGCTTGGCCTAAACCAGTGATTTGATTAACTTGTTCTGCTAATACTTGAACGTCTGCCATAAATATCAATCCTTCCAAATATAAAATAGAATAGCAAGACAAAAAGTTCTTTAGTACAAGTGGGAGGAGCTGCAGTCTCCCATATAGAAATAAGGGCGCCCAGATTTCTATGCTAATAGTATATAAAAAAAGGCGACAAGTGTGACAAGTTAATGAGAAAAATAAAATATATTTTACATCACACTAATCTTAAGAAAATCGAAAGAATTTATTAGAGTGAT
>JBOFIT010000221.1:0-28723 GCA_051650305.1 Cellulosilyticaceae bacterium | reverse complement strand
TTATTTGCTAGATGAATGGAGTGTCTCGTAGACAGTGCGTTGTAGGATTTTGATTTCAGGGTTATGGGGATCAGAGACATCTTGTGGAAAGACATCCATACTATAGGCCCAATAGAAGGCACCACCATAACCTTGTCTTTTGACCCAGTTCATTTTTTTCGCGGTTAGCTTAGGACTGGCATCAACGTGACCAGACCAACCTTTGTAGTAGGGGACGAGGTGAGGACCACCTTCGTTGTAGAAGGGGATACCTAGGTTGATTTTGGCACGATTTATTTCTGTGTTGCCTACCATTTTTAGGTGATTGGACATAGCGAGCGTAGAGGTAGAAAGGTCAGCTTGGGGGCCACCGCTACCAGGATCGAAGTCGTAGCACATGACGTTCATATAGTCTAGGGCTTCGAAGGTGGTGGCATCTACCCAAGGTTGGGAGGAACCGGATGCGATAGAGAGGAGCTTGTGGTCAGAGGGGAACGTTTGGTCTAATGCTTGGCGCATCTCTTGAAGAAGAAGGCGGGCATCAGCCACACAGGTGCCACAATGAGCGATAGTACCCCAGCCACCATTGGTCGGATACTCCCAGTCAATATCGATGCCATCTAATTTATAGGTGGCGATGAGATCGATACAGCTTGCTATAAATTCGTCCCGACCTTCCTTGGTTTTTGCCATGTAGCAAAAGCCATCGGAATCCCAGCCACCTATAGAGAGGGAGACATTGAGTTCTGGTTTTTGTTTTTTTAAGTCCACTAAGGCACGGAGGTACTTGTCGCCATCCACAGTTGTTTGCATTTCTTCAATCCAGCCGTTTAGTGTGGCGCGGTAGTGATATTGACCATCACGAGGGTCTTTGTAGGCCTCAGGTGAAGCAGTACCTGCTTCCATCAGAGGTCGCCCAGGTGTTTTGGGGTCGAATTGATAGGCTTCTAGCATACCAAAGGCAAAGTGAATACCTGTGATATAGGAGACATCCACATCAGACGTTACAAGGTCTTCTGTATCGGTGCCTATCCAACGCCAATTCTCTGAGGCTGGGACAGTAACATAGGCAATAGTGTGGTAGGTGTCTCTTTGAGGCGTAGAACGTGAGAAACAAAAGAAGTAGACAAGGGTAGTTGTTAGTAGGAGTCCAAGGAGTAGAAGGATGAGGTTGCGTTTTGGAGCATGTGATTGGAACATAGGGACCTCCTTAAGGGGAAAAATGTATGATTAAGGTATGCATAAGCCATACTACGGGTGAAGGAGAGGTGTCTTATGCATATACCTTTTTTATTAAAACCCATTATTTTATTTATTGTGGCGGTCTTTTTGATTCGACTGACAGGGAGGCGTTCACTTGCGGAGATGACCATTGCACAAACTGTAATGATTATATCCATAGGTGCTATTATTGTAGAGCCTTTTGCTGATAAAGACGTGAAAAAAACAATTGCCACAGCTACTATTTTTATTATATTACTTATTTTATTTGAGCTACTAGCCTTTTATTTTAAATTTTTCAAAAAGTTAGCAGTAGGTGAACCTATCGTTATTATCAGGCAGGGCATCTTTGATGATAAAAACCTTCGTAAGTTACGCCTTACAAAAGAAGAGGTCTTGGCAAAGTTACGTCAGGAAGGCATTCCAAAGCTTGACTATATAGACGAAGGTACCATGGAGTCAAATGGTGAGTTTGGTTATAAGCTGACCAAGGAAGCGGAGCCTATGCGTGTGGGGGATATGATTCAGCTTTTAAGTAGTGTACTAGGTGAAGAAGAGAAGCGAAAGCTAGCGACTGCTCTAAAAGATTTGAAAAAGATAGATGAATAATAAATATGCCTAAGAGAGCATCGGTGTGACCAACGCTGGTGTTTTTTTTGATGAAATACTTTGAAGTTAAAAGTTTGAATATCAAAATAATGTATGGTATAATGACCAAGCAATTATTATTCTTATTATTTTATTTTTTAGGAGGCATACATCAATGAAAGACATGAAAAAAGGGGTTGTGGTGGCAGTGGTTTTACTCCTTAGTTGCATACTAGGGTTCACATCACTTTACACACCACAAGTAAAAGACGAAGCACATACAGGCTTTTCAGCTGAGCGCGCAGCAAAGGACATTGAAGTGATTGCGAAGGAGCCACACACTGTTAATGATCCAGAAGCACTAAGAGAAGTACGCGAGTATCTCATCAAGCGACTTGGTGAACTTGGCCTTGAATCGGAAGTATTTACATATGAAGATATCACAGATAAATATGGTTGGACTTATGACATCAATAATATTTACACAAAGATAGATGGCAAAGATGGTGAAGATGGGACGTACATTATGCTTGTAGCCCACTATGATTCATCACCAGCCAAAAGACTTGGTGAGGCAGGTGGTTCTAAGGGAGCTGCTGATGACGGATACGGACTTGCAACAATTCTAGAAGTTGTAAGAGCTATTAAGGAGAGTGGTAAGCCACTTGAAAATGGTATCAAGATTCTTATAACAGATGCAGAAGAGACAGGTCTTATTGGTGCTGAAAAAGAAATGACGATGAACAAAGCACTTTATGAAAACGTAAGTTTTGTAATCAACTTAGAAGCAAGAGGCATCAAAGGCCCAGCTATTATGTTTGAGACAAGCAATCAGAATTTAGAGGTTATCAAACTTTTCAAAGCAGCCAATCTACCAGTCAGCTATTCATTAGCAGCAGATGTATATCGCAAGATGCCAAATGGTACAGATTTCACCCATTTTATCAACAATGGCTTAGCAGGTATTAATATCGCAGTACTTGATAACTTAGATTACTATCATACACCAGAAGATAACTATGATAATATCAGTCTTACATCCCTTCAACATTATGGAGAGCAGGTACTTCCTATCGTAGAGACTTTTATTTACGATGGGACGTATGGTGATAAAGACGCTTTAAAGGCAGATGAGAATGGTATCTTCTTTACACTTCTTCCAAATGTGATGTTCCTTTACTCACATACAGTAGGGGTAGTATTAGCAGTTGTTGCAGGTGTATTGCTATTAGGAACAATCTTCTTTGCAATGAGAGCAACACAAATGAAAGTGATGCAAGTGGTAAAGTGGCTGGGTGCTTGGTTAGGTATCGCAGTCGTGATGGCAGCCTTAGGCTTTGGGATCACAAAGCTCATTTCTATTGTATGTGATATGCCACTTAAGTTAACGTATATGCCAAAAGTACCTGGGGCGAACTGGATTGTACTAGGAGCAGTAGCAGTAGGTGCACTTCTCGTAAGTCTACTTCTTCTATGGCGCGTGAAAAAAGGTGCATCCCTAGAGGCGATTGTACTAGGCGGTCAAGTATTACAAATGGTGTTACTCATTGTCTTTATGGTCGTATTATCAGGGGGAAGTTTCCTCTTCTTATGGCCACTTATCCTTACTTGTATTGGGATGCTAGGAATGATTAAAGGTTACAGATGGATGATGCTTCTACCAGCAGGTGTGACAACGATGATGTTTGTACCCATTATCTATGTCTTAAACATCGCACTTACGATAGGGGCATTGGTAGTCATGATGCTTCTTGCAAGCTTTGCAATGGCAACGATTATACCAACAGTATTGATTTATATGAAAAATAAATAAGGTTAGCTAAATCCCATCACGTCTAAAAAGTGGTGGGATTTTCTTTAAATAAAACAGAGAAATATGATATAGTAAATGATAGACATAAGAGAAAATGAAGGGGGACCTCATGATTACGATGAAAAATATACAAAAACTCTGTATCATCTTAGGGGGAAATACACTGTATGCATTGGCAATAGCGCTTTTTATATTGCCCAATAATTTGATTACAGGAGGAACGACTGGCTTAGCATTAATCTTTCAGCATATGTTTGACACACCAGTACCTGTGTTTGTAGCAGGTTTTAATATTGTGATGTTTATAGCCGGTGCAGTGGTACTTGGGAAAGCTTTTGCACTTACGACCATTGTCAGTACCTTTTATTATCCATTTATATTAGGTGTCTTTCAACGAATGTTTGGAGGTGCTAGTATGACTGATGATATGATGCTAGCAACGGTACTTGGAGGGATGCTTATAGGTTTAGGGATAGGTCTGGTGATTCGTTCTGGTGCATCAACTGGAGGTATGGATATACCCCCACTTATTATGAATAAAAAATGGGGGTTATCAGTAGCTACCATGCTTTTGGTATGTGATGGTGTTATCTTACTATCACAGATGCTTTTTTCAAACAAAGAGCAGATTCTTTATGGGATTGTCTTAGTACTTATCTATACGGTGGTACTTGATAAAGTTCTTTTAAGAGGGCGTCACCAGATGCAGGTGAAGATTATCAGTACAGCGTATGAAGCTATAAGTCAAGCGATACAGGAAAAGATGGACCGCGGTACCACACTGATTCATGTGGAAGGTGGTCATATGCGTCAAGAATCGCTGGCAGTACTTACAGTCGTATCTGCAAGGGAACTTAGTAAAGTCAGTGAGCTTGCGATGGGGATAGACCCTAATGCTTTTATGATTATGAACCAAGTGAATGAAGTACATGGACGTGGCTTTACATTACATAAAGAATACAAATAAAGGAGACAACGATGGCATCACTATTAGCACTTGTAGCAGGATTTGGACTAGACCTTATACTAGGCGATCCACATCATTTCCCACATCCTATTCGATTGATAGGTCATATGATTATGAAGGGAGAAAAGGTAGTAAGACCTCTTTTCCAAGATACAGAAAAAGGAAGAAGGCGAGCAGGTATGGTGATGAGCCTTACAGTGATCGCTTTGGCAATACTTATACCTTTTCTCATACTAAAGATAGCTTATGGTATCAATGGCATCGTGGGATGGTGCCTTGAGACAATCATGGTATACCAAATACTTGCCACCAAGGCATTAAAAGATGAAAGCATGAAAGTGTACGAGGCATTAGAAAAAGAAGACTTGCCACTGGCACGTAAGATGCTCAGCATGATTGTTGGAAGAGATACAGCGTGTCTTGATGAAGAAGGCATCACAAAAGCGGCTATTGAAACAGTGGCTGAAAATACGTCAGATGGGATTATTGGACCCTTACTTTTTCTAACCTTAGGTGGTGTACCTTTAGGATTTGGGTATAAAGCCGTTAATACACTGGATTCGATGATCGGGTATAAGAATGAAAAATACTTAGACTTTGGGCGTTTTGCAGCCAAGCTGGATGATGTGGTGAACTATATACCAGCCAGATTATCAGCGTATATCATGATTATGGCAGCACAAATACTTGGACGAGACCATAAGGAAGCAAAGCGCATCTATAAGAGAGACCGCTACAATCATAAGAGTCCAAACAGCGCACACACAGAAGCGGTATGTGCCGGGGCGCTTGGGATCCAATTGGCAGGAGATGCCTACTACTTTGGGAAACTTCATAAGAAGCCGACTATTGGGGATGCTAAAAGGGCGGTTGATAAAGAAGATATCGTACGTGTCAATCAATTAATGTATACGACGTGCATTTTAGCACTTTTGGGATGTGCACTTATAAGGTGTTTCCTACTGTAAAAAGAGATTATAAAAAAGACATAAAGAAGGTGACAGAGCATGAAGACTAGAGGTCATGGCGGAGATATTTATGGTTTTAGGTGTAACGAGAATGGCAAGTCACAAGACATCCTTGACTTTTCAGCAAATATCAATCCACTGGGGATATCCCAGCGTATGAGAGAAGTGCTTGCAAATGCAATAGAGAAATGTACGGCTTATCCTGATCCACAGTGTAGGGCATTAAGAGAGGCTATCGGTAGATTTGAAGATGTGCCGAAGGCGTGGGTTATACCAGGGAATGGTGCAGCGGACGTGATTTTTCGTTTTGTTTATGCCACAAAGCCTAAAAAGGCAATGGTACTAGCACCTACTTTCTCAGAGTACGAAGAAGCTTTACGGGCGGTTGGAGCAGAAGTTGTTTATTACCCACTACATGAAAAAGACGATTTTCAAGTTACAGCATCGATACTAGATGCCATAGAAGAAAGCCTTGATGTAGTCTTTATTTGTAATCCCAATAACCCTACAGGGCAAGTGGTAGATAAAGAGTTACTAAACGACATCTTAGTGAAGTGTGAAAAAGTGCACGTAAACTTAGTGGTAGATGAGTGCTTTAATGACTTTTTAGAGATGGCAGATGAGTATACTGTGAAAGAGTTGTTGCCACAAAGTGAAAGGCTTTTTATACTGAAAGCTTTCACGAAGATGTACGGCATTCCGGGTGTTCGCATCGGATATGGCATCACAAGTAATGAAAAACTCTTAAATGCTATAGAAGCCAGTGGACAAGCATGGAGTGTTTCTGTACTTGCACAGGAAGCGGGTATATGTGCTACCACAGAACAAGACTATGTAGTAGCCACTAAAAAACTCATAGCCGAAGAGAAAGACTACTTAGTACAAGGCCTAGAAGCATTAGGCATGCAAGTCTATAAGCCTTACGCAAATTATATCTTTTTCAAGAATCCTTATCCTATCGTATTGGAGAAGGCCTTGGAAAAAGAAGGGATTATGATAAGGAGCTGCAGTAATTACCATGGTTTAGATGCTACTTTTTATCGTATCGCTATTAAAGAACATCAAGCAAATAAAAAGCTTATGACGTGTCTTCAAGAGATACTGAAGGCTTATGATAGAAAAGAAAAGAGGTAGAAGAATGGCAAAAGCAATTATGGTTCAAGGGACCATGTCTAATGCAGGGAAAAGTTTTATTGTAGCGGCACTTTGCCGTATCTTCAAACAAGATGGCTATAAGGTAGCACCTTTTAAGTCTCAAAATATGGCACTGAACTCTTATATCACCAAAGAAGGACTAGAGATGGGGCGTGCTCAAGTAATGCAAGCAGAAGCAGCAGGGGTAGAACCGGATGTACGTATGAATCCTATCTTACTGAAGCCTACCAATGAAAAAGGCTCACAAGTGATTCTTCATGGGGAAGTACTAGGTGATATGACGGCTAAAGATTACTTTGCACATAAGAGAAAACTTGTGCCAGAGATTATGAAGGCCTATGATGCTTTAGCACAAGACTTTGATATTATCGTCCTTGAAGGAGCAGGAAGTCCAGCGGAGATTAACTTAAAAGCGGATGACATCGTGAATATGGGAATGGCAAAGCTTGCTGATGCGCCTGTACTTTTGGTAGGAGATATTGATCGAGGCGGCGTTTTTGCAGCACTTGCGGGGACACTACTCCTTTTAGAAGATGAGGAAAAAGACAGAATCAAAGGCCTGCTGATTAATAAGTTCCGTGGAGATGTAGAGATTTTACGACCAGGCCTGCAGATGATAGAAGACATCGTTCATAAGCCAGTGGTAGGTGTCGTACCGTATATGCATGTAGATATTGATGATGAGGATAGCTTGTCTACAAGGCTTGATGCAAAAGCTGAAGTAGGGCTTGTGGATCTTGCGATCATTAAGCATCCAAGACTTTCTAACTTCACTGATTTTAATGTCTTTGAACGTATAGAGGGTGTCAGTGTACGTTATGTGGAGACTGTAAAGGAACTACAAAATCCAGATATGATTATTTTACCAGGGAGTAAAAATACCATGGCAGACTTGAAGCATATGCGTCAGTCAGGGATGGAAGCTGCAGTGATACAATACGCATCGAAAGGCGGCGTTGTATTTGGTATTTGCGGGGGCTATCAAATGCTTGGCGAGTCATTGGAAGACCCACATGGCGTAGAAGAAGGTGGGTCGATGAAAGGGATGTGCTTACTACCAGGCAATACACGTTTTGGTGTAGAGAAGCGACGTACCCAAGTAAAAGGCAGCTTTGGAAAAGTAGAAGGTACATTAAGTGAACTAAGTGGCAAAGACTTCGAAGGGTATGAGATTCACATGGGGCAGACTTACTGTGAAGATGATGGTAGCAATCACTTAACGCAGTTTAGTGTGGTTAATGAGAAAGAAGAAAACACATTAGAAGGCAGCCAAAAAGGTCATATCTATGGAAGTTATGTCCACGGTATCTTTGATGCAGAAGGGATTTCCCATACAATCATTAAAGCATTGCTTGAGAAGAAGGGCATTCAGTATGAGCTAGGTGCTACGATGGCACTAGATGCCTATAAAGAGAGCCAATATGATGCATTAGCAGCTAATGTAAGAGAACACTTAGATATGGATGCAATCTATCAAATGATGGGAATGTAGTCATGAAAAGATAGCAGATGCGAAGTGCTTATGCTAAAATAAAAAAGAAAATTGTAAAAGGAAAAAGAAGGTGACAAAGTGAAGGAAGGTATGCTTTATAGAAACGAAGAAGGATACTTTGCATTAGATGCAGCAAAATGCTTTCTAGGTGGTGAGCCGATCATCATCTTTGAAGAGGATGACCAGGAGTGGTTAGAAGGTACAGTAGAAAAAGATGAGTTTGGTGAATACTATTTTACCAATGGCTTTTTAGTTGTTTATCTTTATGAGGGATTACCAGTAAAAACAAAGTAAGTTGGGGATAAGAAAGGATGAATCACATGGGTTGTACAGTAAAATTAGGTTATTATGATGATTTTAGATGTCTCGCTGACAAGTGCCCTTTTACCTGTTGTCAAGAGTGGGCTATTGCTATTGATGAAGAGACACAAAATAAATGGAAAAATATAAAATTAAGTGATCTAGGCATTCAAGATGTGGCGAATCGCACGTTATGTGACTGTCTAGAAAAAGACGGAAGTAATCAAGTGATTACATTGAAAGAAGATGAGAAGACTTGTCCTTTCCTTGGGGAAAATAAGCTTTGCCAAGTAGTCGTTACTTTAGGAGAAGACAAAATAGCAGATATATGTCGTAGTTATCCACGTCATACAAACAACACCAATGGACATAAAGAGTATTCACTAGATTTTGGATGTCCAGCAGTTATTGACCTTCTACATGAAAAAGGAAGTAGTCGCATGACAGAAGGCGAAGCGTATGTACCTGAAAGCTTTCTAGAAAAAGTACGTGCAATGATTATGGGCCACTTAGAATGTACAAACTACAGTCTGACAGAGCGTATGATGATGACATACTACTGTTTACTGGATTTACTAGAGCAAGAAGAACCTACAGAGGCTATGATAGAAGAGTATACAAGCGAAGCTTACTTAGATGAACTAGTAGGGGAGATGCGTAAGCTAGAAGTAGAAGAAAGCGATGGCTTCTGGGAACGCAATGAACTTTTCTTAGATATGGAGCAGCTTTACCTAAAAGAAGAGCATTACACTAGCTACTTAGAAGAAGTTACACAGTGGGCAAAAGGCATCGAAATGTACTATGCAGACACAGAACTTATGGAGAAGTATACCAACTTTGAAAAAGCATATGGTACCTACGAAAGACTTCTAAAAGATTACCTTGTCGCTGAAACGTGGGCAAGTGTCTTGAAAGATGGCATGGATGTAGAAGATATGACGACTGCTTATATGTGGATTTTACTTGAGTATGCAGTTATGAAGCAAATGGCCTTTTTAAGATGGCTAGCTAACGAAGAAAAAGAACTGACTTACCAAATGGTTAAAGATAGCATCATGATCGTATCCCGTATGGCAGGCTATGATATAGATGATGTGAAAAACTGCCTAGAGTATAGCTACGAAACGACTATCCTTGAATGGGGACATGTAGCTCTTATCATCGGTGATGGGAAACTATAAAGTGAAGAAAAGGCACGCCTCAATGTGAGGCGTGCCTTTAGTCTTTTAGTGGGTAATGAATCCAAGGGCTTGGAGTGTCTTGAAACCACCTGTGATATTTTTGCATGTGAAGCCATTTTGTTTGAGGATACGTTCGGCGATGTAGGCTCTTACACCTACGGCGCAGTAGATCCAGTATTCTTTGGATGGATCGAGCTCAGAAAGTCGATCTCTTAGCTCGTTTACATTGATGTGGATAGAGTCTGCGACTTTGCCTTGAGCTCTTTCGCCATCTGTACGCACATCTAGTACCACTACATCTTTGTGGTCTTCAAGATGGTGAAGTTCACGTGGATGAACGTGGTCAGATTTGCCACTGAGGATATTCTCAGCTACGAAGCCTGCGAAGTTGACAGGGTCTTTGGCAGAACCAAAAGGTGGGGCATAGCTAAGTTCTAGTTCGGCTAAGTCATAGATGGTACCCCCTAGGCGAAGTGTTGTAGCGATGACGTCGATACGTTTTTCCACACCTTCAAGTCCCAGTGCTTGAGCGCCTAAGATTTTGCCAGTATCATCAAAGATAAGTTTAAGGGTAATCTGGGTAGCACCAGGATAGTAGCCTGCATGATTGTTTGGATGAATAATGATGGTGCGATGAGGGATACCTTTCAGGGTAAGCAGGCGTTCGGTATTGCCAGTGGCAGCCAGCGTAAGATCAAAGACTTTGATGACAGTGGTACCTTGGGTAGCTTTGTAGGTGCTAGGGATACCGCATATATGATCACCAATGATACGCCCATGCTTGTTGGCAGGGCCAGCAAGTGGAATGGCGGTCTTAGCACCACTAACAAAGTCTACGACCTCTACGGCATCCCCGCCTGCATAGATGTTTGGAATATTGGTTTGCATATGCTGATTAGTAATGATGTGACCTTTAGGACCCAGGGTGATACCACTATCCTTTAAGAATGTAGTATCAGGGCTTACACCGATGGCAGAAAGAATCATATCCCCTTTTACAACTTTACCACTCTTGAGCGTGAGTTGTACGCCATCTTCAGTTTCTTCAAAAGCTGTAGCATAGTCGGAAAGTAGAAGGTCTACGCCTTTCTGACGCATTTCATTTTCAGCTACCACTACCATATCGTCATCAAAAGGTGCAAGGATATGAGGGTCCATTTGAACGAGTGATACGCCGATACCTCTTTCGATAAGATTCTCAGCCATCTCCACACCGATATAGCCACCACCAATGATGATGGCATGCTTGATGGTTTCAGTTGCTTTCTTAATCGCATCCGTATCTTCGATATTACGAAGTGTAAAGATGTGCTCACTAGTACCTAATGGAAATGGAATAGGCTTGGCACCAGGGGCTACGATGAGATAATCGTAGCTTTCTGTATAAGTCCCCTTATTTTGACTATGGACAGTGACCGTATTGCTAGTAGCATCGATATGTGTCACATCAGAAAGAGTACGCACATCGATATTGAAGCGATCTTTCATAAGCTTAGGTGTAGCCACTAAAAGCTGGTCACGTTTTGGGATGACTTCACCTATATAGTAAGGTAGCCCGCAGTTTGCAAAAGAGATGTGTGCACTGCGTTCAAAAAGTACAATTTCTAAGTTTTCATCTAATCTACGAAGTCTAGCAGCAGCAGAAGCACCCGTTGCCACTCCGCCAATAATCACGACTTTTTTCATATATAAAACCCCCTTGTTTTCATAAATATAAAATTAGCGAACGATGTCATAAGGCCATGACATGATACCACCTAAGTTGTAAACATTTGTATACCCTTTAGCTACAAGGGCCTGACAAGCTCTCGCACTTCTCGCACCACTTCTGCAGTAGATGTATAAAGGTGTAGCAGTATCAGAAGCTACTGATGAAATGCTATTTTGAATATTACCTACAGGTAAGTTTTTAGATTCCTTGATGTGACCAGACATAAATTCATGAGGTTCACGAACATCTATAAGAATGATGTTTTTATTTGTTGCTAAAGTTTGATTTGCTTCCTCTGGGCTTATAGACCTAATTGTATTTGATGTGTTAAATAATGTATTGAAAAGTCCCATAATGATAACTCCTTTTATTTAATGTATTGGATTTGTTTTTAGTATATGTAAATTTCAAGCAAAATACTGTGATTTAATCACACAAAAGAAAATGCTATACTATACTAAAAAGATTAGGGAATTGATACTGTGTGAAGTTAAATATAAAAAAAGTAAGAAGGAGTGTATAATATGATAAAAGTAAGTATAGTAGGGTGTACAGGAAAATTAGGAAGTACCATTATGGAGGCTATTTTAAAACGGCAAGACATACAGTTAATAGATGCGATTACACGAGAGGGGAACCCTTATAGTGGTAAAGATATTTCAATACGTATGGGTGGCAATGCAACAGGTATTAGGATGATAGATAGCATCACACAAGCTAGACCTTGTGATGTTTTTATTGATTGTACCCCTGCTGAAAGTTTTTTAGAAGATAATGCCCCTAAGTATATCCTAAAAGGAAAGCCAGTAGTGGTGGCAAGCACAGGATTTGATGAAGAAGGCTATAAAAAACTTAGAGAGTTAGCTACGCATGTCCCCGTGTTGCAGTCAGGTAACTTTAGTATTACGCTTTATGAGTTTATCGAAACACTGAAATTTGCAGTGCAGAGGATAAGTGATGATACAGATATACAAATTATAGAATACCATCATAATCAAAAGAAGGATGCGCCTAGTGGTACAGCTAAGATGATACAAGAGGCACTGATCCAGGCAAATAAGCGATTTAATGAAAAGAATTTAAAGATAAGTAGTATTCGAGGAGGCAATATTTTAGGAGAACATCGGGTAGTACTAGCGAATTGCAGTGATGAGGTGATGGAGTATAGACATCACGTTTCTTCTAGGGCAGCTTTTACCAATGGCGCTATAGAACTAGCGCTATGGCTTAGTCAGCAACAATCTGGGTTCTATCATATGGAGGATTTTATCACTTCTAGAAGGAAAACTTGTTAATGATAGGCAATAAGAGAGCGTACAAAAAAGCTCAAGTAGGTACTTCACCACCTACTTGAGCTTTTCGTAATGCAATTTCAATTTGTTGAAGGTTTCTTCGCTTAATATATGTTCCATACGACAAGCATCTTCTTTGGCAGTTGACTCATCAACACCAAGGTGCATCAAAAATGCAGTAATGATTTTGTGACGTTCATAAACGTTAGAGGCAATAGTAAGACCAGAAGGCGTAAGAGCGATAAAACCCGATGAATCCACAGTGATAAAGCCTTGTTCACGCAGGTTTTTCATAGCTGTACTTACACTTGGTTTTGAAAAACCAAGGGCATTGACAATATCAATGGAACGCACTTGTGACAATTGCTTTGAACACATAAGAATGGTTTCTAAGTAGTTTTCAGCAGATTCTTGAATTCTCAAATAATCCCACCTTTCTAAGATGCATACATTTCATTATTTGCTTGTATCATAACAAATAATAAGGAAACAATCAAGTTGATAAAAAAAGCTAATTGAGAAAATGTATCAATATGTATTGACAAAGAAATGAAACATTGATAAAATAAAATCAAGTTAGAGTTAGGTTAAACTAACTCGTTTTTTAAAGAGAAAGAGTTAGTCGACACTAACTCTAGGAGGGGATAGGATGAATACATTAAAAGCAGTAGGATGTGGCGATACAGTAAAGGTTGTGAAATTACATGGTCAAGGGCCAGTAAAGCGTCGCATTATGGATATGGGCATTACAAAAGGTGTAGAAGTAATGGTACGTAAAGTAGCGCCATTAGGCGATCCAATAGAAGTTCACGTGAGAGGTTATGAACTTAGTCTTAGAAAAAAAGATGCAGAAATGATAGAAGTAATCTAGGAGGAGAGAGATGAGTATACGTATAGCCCTTGCGGGTAATCCAAATAGTGGCAAGACAACATTGTTTAATTTACTGACTGGAAGCAACCAATACGTTGGAAACTGGCCAGGCGTTACAGTAGAAAAGAAAGAAGGTAAGCTAAAAGGCCATGAAGACATCATCCTTGTAGACTTACCAGGTATCTACTCACTTTCTCCTTATACATTAGAAGAAGTGGTAACGAGAGATTACCTTATAAATGAAGCACCAGAGGCAATGATTAATATTGTGGATAGCACCAATATTGAACGTAACCTTTACTTAACGACACAACTTCAAGAACTTGGTATACCTGTTATTATCGCATTAAATATGACAGATTTACTGCGTAAGAAAGGTGACACCATTAATATACCAGAGCTTAAGAAAGCTTTAGGGTGTGAAATCGTAGAGATTTCAGCACTTAAAGGTGAAGGCTGTGAAGCAGTTATTGAAAAAGCAGTTGCTATTGCTAAGGAAAAACGCCTTGATGTACATAAGCAACGCTTCTCAGCTACGACAGAAGACGCTATTCAAGTTATTGAAAAATTAATAAGCCAGCAAATAGCAGCACGTTACTTACGTTGGTATAGCATTAAACTGTTTGAACGCGACATTAAAGTGCAAGAAGCATTACACTTAGATGATCAAATCAAGCAGACTATTGAAGCTGCGATCGTAGAAGCAGAAACAAAGCATGATGATGATAGCGAAAGCATCATTACAAGTGAGCGTTATGATGCTATCGAAAAAGTAGTCGTGAAGACAGTGCATAAGAAAAGTACAGGGAAGATGTCACTTTCAGATCGTATCGACCAAGTGGTGACCAATCGTATATTAGCATTACCAATCTTTGCGATGGCGATGTTTCTTGTCTACTACATTTCTATTACAACAGTAGGGACATGGGCTACTGATTGGGTAAATGATGTATTCTTCGGCGAAATGATTATCCCAAATGTAGAGCAATTCTTAGTAACAGTAGGAAGTGCAGAATGGCTAAATTCACTCATTTTAGATGGGATTATAGCAGGTGTTGGTGGCGTTATTGGTTTCTTACCACAAATGATGGTACTTTTCTTCTGCTTAGCAATATTAGAAGACTGTGGGTATATGTCTCGTATCGCATTTATTATGGATCGTATCTTCCGTCACTTTGGTTTGTCTGGTAAGTCTTTTATACCGATTCTTATCGGTACAGGTTGTGGTGTGCCAGGGATTATGGCATCACGTACCATTGAAAATGAAAGTGATCGTAAGATGACGATTATTACGACTACCTTTATACCATGTTCAGCAAAGTTACCAATCATAGCACTTATTGCAGGGGCACTTTTCCCAGGTTCAGCATGGGTAGCACCTTCAGCATACTTTATTGGTATGATAGCTATTATTGTATCAGGGATTATGCTTAAGAAGACAAAGAGTTTTGCTGGTGAAGCAGCACCATTCGTTATGGAATTACCACCGTATCATTTACCAAACGGTAAAAACTTACTACGTAATATGTGGGATAAAGCTAAGTCATTCCTTATCAAAGCAGGTACGATTATCTTCTTAGCTAGTGGTATTATCTGGTTTTTAAGTTCATTCAACTGGTCTTTACAGATGGTGGATACAGGGGATTCAATCCTTGCAACCATTGGTGGCATTATCGCACCAATCTTTGAACCATTAGGATGGGGAGATTGGCGTTCAACAGTGGCTACCATTACAGGACTTGTCGCAAAAGAAAATGTAGTCGGTACATTTGGTGTACTTTATGGCTTCAATGAGGTGGCAGAGAATGGCCAAGAAGTATGGCAGTCATTGCAGATGGCTTTCACACCACTTTCAGGATACTCTTTCCTTGTGTTTAACTTACTTTGTGCGCCATGTGTAGCAGCTATCGGGGCAATCAAGAGAGAGATGGGAAATGGGAAGTGGACACTTGTAGCAGTAGGCTATCAGACAGGCTTTGCATATGTAATTGCACTGATTATTTATCAATTAGGTTTACTTGCTACAGGTGCTAGCTTTACCCTATGGACAGCAGTAGCAATCGCCCTTTTAATCTTTATGCTTTATCGTTTATTTATGCCTTATAAAAAGTAATGCAAAGGAGGATGAAGTATGGCAACACTTATCATTGGAACCATCGTTTTTGGTTTATTTATCCTTGTTGGCTATAAGGTTTATCAAGACCATAAAAAAGGCAAAGGATGTGCTGGTGGCTGTAAAGGCTGTAGTAGTGCTGGCAACTGTCACAAAAAATAAAATAAGAAGATACAAACGCCCTGTTGATTGATGCAGCAGGGTGTGTTTTTTTGAATAAAGAAGGAAAGAATAAGTAAAGATACAAATGAGAAAAATAAGGAGATCTAGCGAATGAATATCCGAAAATTAGAGGTGTTTTATGCAACGGCTATAAGTCTTAATATGACTAAAGTTGCGAAGATGTATTATATAAGTCAGCCATCCGTAAGTCAGACAATTAAAGAAATAGAAGAAGAAGTGGGTGCAGTATTGTTTGACCGCATCGGTAAGAAACTTTATTTGACAGGAGAAGGCGAGTTATACCTACATTACGTGAGACGTATGCTGAATCTATACAAAGAAGCCAATGACGTACTGGGTGAGTTGGGTGGTAAAAATAAAGGGAGAATCAGATTGGGTGCTAGTACAACCATCGGTGTATACGTATTGCCAACGCTTTTAAAGATTTTCAAAGAAGCCTATAAGGACATCGAAGTCTTACCAACTATTGAGAATACCACACAAATAGAAGAGATGCTTCTGGAGAATAAGATTGACCTAGCCCTTATAGAAGGAGAAGTTGTATCAGAAGAACTTATCAAAGTACCTTTATGGAAAGATGAGATTTTATTGATTGACCAGCGAGGTAACTATGGTGAAGCAGAAGTGGTCATTGATCCCGTGATATTAGAAAATCAAAAGCTTATCATCCGTGAAAAAGGAAGTGGAACCAGAGAGCTTATGGAGAAATATATGGAAGATCATGGTATCACTTATGACGTACTGATGGAACTCAGTGAAAATGAAGCCATTAAGCGAAGTGTAGAAGCAGGTCTTGGAATGGGCTGCATTTCTATATTGTGTGCGAAAAACGAAGAAGATCGAAAAAAGCTTACCCTATGTCGCTTAAATACTGGGAAGATAGAAAGAGATTTATATCTTGTGTACCATAAGGATAAGTTTATGAATCAAGCAATGAAAGCTTTTATGAAAGAGTTATATAAGCAATAACTTATGATAGCTATAAAAAATACGTATTTTACCTTTCAGTAAAGTACAACTATAATAAAGACATCTAAAGGGAACAGACAGCAAGGAGAAAGAATCATATGAGAGAAAAAATACTAAAAATACTACCAGGATTTATCATGTGTGTCATCATTGCAATGGTAGCAAAAGCAGTAGCACAGGTGATGCCAGCTTTAGGAGCCGCTACCTTTGCTATTTTCTTAGGCATGATTGCAGGGAATACATTTTTAAATAATAAAAGATATGATGTGGGTTCAAAGTTTTCAGAGAGTGAATTATTGTCTTATGCCATTGTATTAATGGGAGCGACACTTAATTTATCTGATATAGGATCAGTAGGTATAAGAGGGGTGCTTTTCATTATCGTGCAGATGACCATTACAATAGTGGGCGCATTTATGATTGGTCGCGCACTTGGATTTAGCCGTAAGTTTGCACTTCTTATGAGTGCAGGAAATGCCGTATGCGGCTCATCAGCCATTGGTTCGGTGTCAGGGGTCGTCCATCCAGAGTCAAAAGATAAAGGGCTGTCTATTACAATTGTTAATGTGACAGGGACCATTCTTATGTTTGTACTACCTATCATTGCGCATTTTGTATATGGCAATGAAACCCTTCAAACGTCAGCACTTACAGGGGGGATTCTCCAATCCGTAGGGCAAGTGATTGCATCAGCACAATTTGTAAATACTGATGTGGTAGAGATGGCAACGATCTTTAAGATTCTACGTATCATCCTCATCGTCGTCATTGTACTCGTGTTTTCAAAAGTTAATACAAAAGAAGATGGGGCACTATGGAAAGCTAAAGGACAGCATGGTAATGAGAAAGTTAAAGTAAGCATTCCATGGTATATTATCGGCTTCTTTTTATTAAGTATCATCAATAGTTTGGGGCTTATACCAGCAGTACTGGCTGAAGGAGCAGACTTTATAGGCAGCCAATTTGAAATTATAGCTCTTGCAGCTATTGGTATGCGTGTGAAGTTTAGGGACTTAGTTAAAGAAGGACCTAAAGGAATGCTTTATGGTATGTTAGTAGGTGGGCTACAAATTGCAGCGGCACTTATGCTGATAAAAGTATTGTTATAAAGGTAAGAACAGTTGAAAAAAGTGTACTTCAAGCTTCTGTAAGGGTTGAAGTACACTTTTTCACGCAATAAGTTAACCTATAAATAAAAAATGGTTTACTAAAACTTTGATCAGTAGTATAATAAGTTTATCAAATTGATTGAAGGGGGAACAAAAGATGAAATTGACTGCAAAAGAAATGACAATGGTAGGCTTAGGGGCAGCACTTATGGGTGTATTCTCACAATTATCTATACCACTACCAACCGTACCGTTGACATTACAAGTGTTTGGAGCTATTTTACTTTCTATGGTATTAGGGGCAAAATTAGGAACATTGATGATGATTGTGTATACATTGATTGGTGCTATTGGTATACCTGTATTCGCAAACTTTGGTAGAGGTGTAGGGGTGCTAGTAGGGCCAACAGGCGGATACATAACGGGCTTTATTGTACTGGCATTTTTTGTAGGGATGGCTTCGGGGAGAAACAATAAGTGGATACTTTGGGTGACGACTTATCTA
This sequence comes from Cellulosilyticaceae bacterium, assembly GCA_051650305.1. Lineage (GTDB taxonomy): Bacteria > Bacillota > Clostridia > Lachnospirales > Cellulosilyticaceae > JBOFDK01. Next base: position 10,306 of record JBOFIT010000221.1, on the reverse strand, counting down.
GCCCTTATACTTCAATATGCGATAGGCACACTTCAACTAAAAGTAGTACTTAATATGTCACTGGGGGAGGCGATGGTAGCGGGCGTTTATCCTTTCATTATAAAAGACCTTATCCTTACAGGTGTTGCGATCATTATTGGATTGGAAATGAAAAAGCGTCTTAAAGGAGTGCTTGGTGAACGTATTGCAGCTTAGGCCACACCATATTAATTGTATCTTCTTTTATGAAGGGAAGGGGTATAGCCAAGAGTTTGTAGCACAGATGAATGAAATGGTAGCACATCTTCAGATGCATCCAGAGCAGAAAATCGTGTTACAAAAAGCTAACGATAGTTTATGTCTGGCTTGCCCAAATCTAAAAGAAGAAGTGTGCCTAAGTGATGAAAGGATTAAGCAGTTAGACGACAGTACACTGGAAGCGTATGGTTTGCAAGAAGGCAACGTCTACACTTTTAAATTAATCAAAGAAAATATTTATAAAAATTATGAACCAGAAGTCTTTGAAAAAATCTGTCAGCAGTGTGAATGGTACAAACAAGGGGTATGTAGTAAAGAAAAAATAGCTGGACAAAAACAAAGATGGAAATAAGTAAAAGCTGTCACTGAACCTAGAGGTTTAGGGCAGCTTTTTTGTGATGTCACAAAAATTTAGAAATCTATAAAACAATATACTAATATTTATGATAAAATAAAGACACTATACAATTAGGGGAGAAAGAGGTCATGCTAAAAAAAATATTCGGAAGTAATGAAAAAACCATTTATGACTGGATTCAAAAGGGAGATATCAAGCAAGTCAAAAAAATACTGACACCTGAGATAAGGGATGATTTTGATGAAGAAGGACGTACACCGATAGCCTATGCAATTGAATGTGCAGAAATAGAAATAGCAACTTATCTTATTGGACAAGGTGCTTTTATCCCTAGCAAGATCAAAGGCAAAGGGGTACTTCATTTGCTTATAGTCAATGGTTGTAAAAGCTATGATATGGTACGCTTTTTGGTGGCAGAAGGGATAGATATAGATGCTGTAGATGAAGGTTATACACCACTAGGATTATGTATGGCATTAGAGCGTACAGATTTGCAGATGCTACAGACGCTTTTAGCACTTGATGCAGATATCAACAAAGGAGAATACAAGTGGCATATGCCACTTATGGCACTGCTTGAGAATGCAGGAAAAGATGAAAATGAAAAAGTAGCCATTCTTAAGTTGCTTCAGGAAAAAGGTATAAGTCTAGAAAGACAAAGAAACTTAGAGTACGGAGGACTGTACAAAATTGCAGTGCAGCGTACACAGATGAAGGTATTCATTCAACTAATAGAGATGCTTAAGGAGATTAGTTCTTCAGAAGTAGAAGAAATACAAGACTACATTGTGGCAGACTATTTCACAAAGCCCTTACAAAAAAGGCTAGTAGAACTGAAAAATAGTCATGACCTACCGCTCCATCTTCCAGCCAGCTTTTACGATTATGAAACGTTGGATCAAGCAATAGAGATAAATACAAAAGAAAGATTAGAAGCAAGTCATCAACTTTTTGAAATAGTAGAGCATCCACATTTGCATGTTGGTGATAAGAAAAAATTAATAGATAAGCTTATCCAAAAAGGTGTAGACATGAATCAGACACAGATTGTAGCAGGGATTGAAGTGACTGCTATGGGCTCGATCACATGTTGGCCAGAAGAGATAGCATCCTACAAAGAGTTGGTGGTATACCTACTAGAAAAAGGTGCTTCCATAGAGTTCGGTGGAAGAAGTGCACTACTTGATGCGGTATGGTTTAATCAACCGGAGTTAGTGAAACTCTATCTAGAAAAAGGTGCAGATGTAAGTTTCCAAGAAACAAGTGGTCAAACGATTTTGACTAAGTTTTATGTGCCATCTCCATCAGGAGATAAATATACAGCAGATCTTACGAAGTTAAGAATGCTTAAGACGATACTTGGAGCTATTGATAGAGAGCAAGGAAAAGCATTATTGCGAACCCCTTTTTCTTATCAAACTCAAGGAGGTACTACACTATTTATGACATGGATTTTGGAAGAAATGGCATATAAAGAAGTATTGGCAAAAGACATTATGGCTCTTTATTTTGAATACGATTGGGATGTCAATACAGTAGTAGAAGTCAGAGGGCAAAGACAAACTATGCTAGAGCTCCTCATCGAATACAAGGAGGAGCAGCTTATAAGACAGCTCTTAAGGGAACATCCAGAAATGGATACGGAAAGAGAGATACCACTTGTGATACAGGCGATGTTTAGAGGGCTTAGCTTAGACATTGTAGAAACATTGGTTGCTAAAGAAAAAGATATTAATCGCACGTATCGTGTGAGAGTACCTAAAGATGACCCATGTAAATACCAAGAAGAGACTCTCTTAGGCTATGTAGTGGAGCGTTTGGATAGACATATGGTAGTGGAGATGAATAAAGGAGAAAAAGAAAAGTATATAAAAGATAGCGTTCAAATATGCCTAAGGCATGGTGCTAGTCCAAATGCACGTATTGATACACCATTTAGAGATGAGACAAGGACCTCGCGTCGTGGCGTGATGAGAGAGTCGCTTAGTATACTAGAATGTGCCATGAGATATGATTATATCGAAGTATTCGAACTCCTTTTGCAAAATGATGTGGATATAACCATGAGACAATGTGAATTCAAGGAAAGAATTGAACATTTTTGTTGTACGCGTGTTCAAGGAGAGTTGAGACAAGAGCGTATTATTGAATACTTTGAGCTCCTCAAAAAATATTATCCTGATAGACTTGATATCAATGCCCAGACTACATTGGGAACCACGCCACTTCTAGCAGCTGCACCGCATGGACAGTATAAGGTTGTAGAGTGGCTGATAGGCCAAGGAGCAGAGGTAGATGTGAGAGGTGGGTTTGATAACTCACCTCCTATACATAGAACGATATCTAATTGGGCGGATGTGGCACCATCATTAAGAGCAGAAACCATACGTGTACTTTTAGATGCAGGTGCCGATATAGAAGAGGAAGACCCGGAGGGGATGACACCACTTATGAATGCAGCATACTTTGGATCGGTATCTTCTGCACAGATTTTACTAGAAAGAGGCGCAAGGCCAAATCATCGTAATGAAAAAGGAATGACTGCGCTTAATTATGACATTATAGGTGGAAATGACTATGAGTTTAATGGCAATCACGCGATGAATGAAGAAATGAAAATACGTATAATAGACTTGCTAGTAGAAAAAGGTGGGGATATGAATAACCAGCCAGAAGAAGGATACCCAGCCCTTACAGATACTATAGGACTTGGATATCGTAAACTCTTCCAGCACCTTCTCAAAAAAGGTGCAGATGTAAATTGCCAGGATTATCTGGGACGGACCCCTTTAATGGTCGCTATTCAATACGGCGAGTTCTTCTTTGTTAATCAACTAGGTCGACAAAAAAATCTTGAGTTTAAAGGGGTAGATAAGCAGGGAGAAAATCTACTGCATAAAGTGAGCTATCGAAGGGATGAATCTGAAGCCAAGGCATTGGCAGAAACATGCTTAAAAAACATGAGGCTTGAGCTCATACCAAACAATGAAGGCGTTACGCCATTACATCAAGTAGCAAGGCTAGGTAAAGTCCAGTTGGTAAGCATGTTCTTAGCGTATGTGAAAGATGTGAATCAGCAAGATAAAAATGGGGATACAGCCTTTATGCATGCCTGCATAGGTGTAGAGGATAGCTGTGTAGCAGACCAGATAGAGATTGTAAGCTTGCTACTAGAAAAAGGTGCAGATAGTAATCAACCAAATGTAAGAGGAGAGATGCCATTACAGATGGTGAGAGAATTACAGAATCAGGCACTAGAGACATACTTATTACAACAGGGTGTAGAGGGGCAAGGAAAAACACAGACGATAGGTTTTAAAATGTAGGAAAGATGAGGGGGAGAAAGATGGATAAGAAAATACTAACTATATTAGTAGGCACACTTTGTTTTGGACTAGGTGTAGCTACAGGTATAGGCATGATGACGCTTAAGGATATGGAGCAAAGGAAAGCACCAGTACAGCAAGAGCAGCCCAAAAAAGAACCTCATAAAGAAAATGAAGTGCAGAAGCCAGTAGATACAGACAAAACGACAACTAGTCAAGAAGAAGTAGAAAAACCAAAGCCAGAACCATCAGATGAGAACAAGAATCAGACGGCCCAAAAAGAACCAGAGCCGGAATCGGAAAAAGAGCCAGAAAAACAGCCGGAGGTAGAGACACCATCACAAGGGCAAGTAGGTGGAGAAGGGTGGCAAGCCAATACCAGTTATAGCATTGGGCAGTTAGCGAGTTACGACAATAAAGTTTACAAATGCATCCAAGCCCATACAGCCTTAGAAGGATGGGAGCCACATATTACCCCAGCATTATGGGAACCAGTTAAATAAAATATATACATAATAAAGGAGACAGACATGAGAGAAGCATCACAAAGATTTTTAGAACAACTCATAAAAACACCATCACCATCAGGTGACGAAGTAGCTGTACAACGCTTATGGAGAGATTATGTGAAAGGTTTTGCACATCAAGTAGAGACTGATAATATAGGGAATGTCATGGCAGCGATCAATCCAGACAAGCCGTTTAAGGTGATGCTAGCAGGGCATAGCGATGAAATCGCCTTTATGGTGAGTCATATAGATAGTTCAGGCTATCTGTACCTTACAAAAGCAGGAGGGATTAGTCCAAAAGTTGCACTCGGTATGACTGTGAAGGTATTAGGAAGCAAAGGCATTTTAAAAGGTGTGGTAGGTGTCAAACCAGAACATATGGGTGGGGCAAAGGAAAAACTAGAGATAAGCGATATCTATATTGATTGTGGTGCCAAAAGCAAAGAAGAGCTAGACGCTTATGTGAGCATTGGGGACTATGTCATCTACGATGTAGATTATACTTATTTGCTGAATGACCAAATTGCAGGACGTGGACTTGATAATCGTACAGGGGCTTTTATTGTAGCAGAAGTACTAAGACGTGTAGCAGACCAAAATCCGAAAGTTGGGGTCTATGCTGTAAGTACTGTCAATGAAGAGACGAATATGGGCGGTGCTTACTTTGCGGCTAGTCATATCGAGCCGACAATGGCCATCGCATGTGACGTTTCTTTTGCCACAGACCATCCAGATATGAATCCAAAAGAAAGTGGTACAGTAGCATTAGGTAAAGGTCCTATCCTTGCAAAAGGTGCACCCATTAATAAAAAGATTAATCAACTACTAGAAAAAGCAGCAGAAAAAGGTGAGATACCACTTCAATACGAGCTTACACCACGTTCGACAGGTACGGATGCAGACCGCATCCGACTTACAGGAAAAGGTGTGCCAGTAGCGCTAGTATCTTTACCGCTTCGCTATATGCATGCACCGTGTGAAGTAGCAAGCTTAAAAGATATCGAGCAAGAAATAGACTTACTAGTACAAATGATAGGAAACCTAGAGGGCACAGAATCACTCAAGCCACTCGAATAATAAAAAAGTTGCTACGGCAGCTTTTTTATTTGAATAAAATTAATGGAAAATTTATAATATAGATACATATAGACGCTTTAAGGGAGGTTGTGAGGTTGAGAAAAAGAGCAAGCATCTTTATACTACTCATTTTTATGACAGGATGTCAGATAGGAACGCCAACCGTAGAAAAAAAGCAAGAGATAGAAACAGCCCAAGAGGTAGTAAGTAATGATTCAGAAAAAGAAAAGAGCCAGCAATATCAGAAGCAGGAAGATGTGCCAGCTATAAAACCCTTGTCAAAAGAGGACTATAGGCTGACAGATGGCGAAATGGTCGTTGCACTTGATGACTTATACGATAGCTTAACGCTAGAGATTACCGAGCAATTTCATTTAAGAGATGATGATACCACGGGTGTTGTCTATGCCCACTATGCAGTAGAGACGTTGGGGTTCGGTATGATTATTAATAATGTAGGGTATGACTTGTTAAATGAGCCGGCAGGGACATATTATGTAGAGCAATTAGACATTGGTGATCCTACGTATAAAACACCCAGAGGCATTACACTAGGATCTACTAAAGAAGAAGTAGAAGCAGTGTACGGAGAGGGTGAAGATACCAGTAGGTATGCGTACAACTGTCGAAGTTATAGCTTCCAAGAGATGAATATGAGCATTTATTATGATAAGAATGACAAAGTGGAAAATGTCATTATGGGGATAGAAAGAAGAGAATCCATATTAAATGGACATAGTGAAAGCAAGTATATGCCACCTGATACAAGGTATATTCTAGGAGAGATATATAGTCATCCGACATTAGGATTTGAGATAGATATACCACGGGAATGGATTGACCAGTATCGCATACAGACGACAGAGACAGGGGTTACCTTTATTCATTATCCAGATGAACAAGAAGGCATGGAGATTCTAAGTTTTCAGATTAAAGGGACAGAAGACGAATGTGAAGAACTACCTGAGTGGCCTATGACGGAAATAGCACGAAAGGATGGGCTTGTCTATAGTTATAGTGAGCCAGGAGAGTCTAGGTACGACCTAGAGACAGAAGAAGGAAGGGCAAATGAAGAAGCATATGAGGTACTTCGAAGGTATAACTTCAAGATAGTAGATCATTTTAGATTTGGGGAGAATGCACCGAAAAGGGATGTGAAGTGGTATCAAGAAACACTGAAAGTAATAGAAGAAAAACAATTAGAAGATACTAAGCGTATTCAAAAACAAATAGAAGGTACGTGGCAAATAGATACCACAGCACCTCAGATAGCGCAGTTGCCTTATATGGAAGAAGATAGTAAAGAAACGTATCTAAAGCATCTATTCACCATAAATGAAGAAAATGAAATTTATGTTTCAAAGGTAACCAGCTTTGACATCACCAGTTATTTAGATATAGAAATACCTCCTGAGCAGGAAGAAAATTTGTGGTATATACTAGATAGTCAGTACAATAGCTTTTATCTCATAGGTGAGGATTTATATTTTGTAGATTATGGTTTGCCGATGAAATTAGAACAATCTACAGCATACTAAAAAAGCGTATACAGGTTTTGAATATTTATTATATACAAGTAAATTAGAAACAAATAACATAATGTCAGACATCCCCTTAGGTATTTAATCTCATACCTAAGGGGATGTCTGGTGAAAAGGACGTATAACATGTACAAAAATACTGGATGAAAAGAAAAATACTACTTGATTTTTAAAAGAGGATTAAGTATAATAATTTTAGCGAGTATACTGTATACAGTATACATATAAAGATGATAAAGGAGCACACCATGAAAACTATCACTCAAACTGCAAATAAAATAGATTTTATTAAGTTTCTTACTAACGAAGAAACACATATATACTATAATGATAGACTCTTTACAAAAGAGGTGAATGGAAGCCTGATCATTATTAAATCAAACGGAGAACTTATCTATAAAGTACATAAAGAAAAGAAAGTTCTTATTGTTATCAAAGCGCTTTACATGACATTCTTAAGAGATGAATACTGGGGAATCGCAAAAGCAGCTGGGCTTGAAGAAATCATAGCAGACCCAAATACCCTTATACGTATATAAGTAGTAATTGCAACAGCCATGCAAACTATCAATATAAAAGACTAAATACAAAGAAGTCACAGAGTAAAATCTGTGGCTTTTTTGTATGAAAGTGAAATGATTGAATAAGTACTGAATATTTAGTACAATTAAATTGAGAATAGATTAATGAAAAAGGGGAAAAGTGCGATGTATATACCAAATGATGCAACAGGGATTGTAAAGGGCTTCAAAGAGAATCCACTAGAAAGTATCCAATCACTGAGTGCATTACCGGCTATGGAATGGTTGGAAGTAGAGAAGTGTCAGCTTCAAAAATTGGATGGCATAGAAGAAATGACTGCCCTTAAAAGTCTGTATGCAACTGAAAACTGCTTTACAGAAGAACAAAAAGCAGCGTATAAAGAAGCTTTTGCACACTTTGAAAGACTAGAAATATAATTTTTTTAAAATTTCAGGCATGATATGACCTAAAATATGATATAATCTATCAAGATGCATACACTAAAGATAAAGAAATATAGAAGAAAGATTTAAGGAGAGAAACATGAACCAAGATATTCATAGCGAAGAGATGTATGAAATCTTCGAAGGCGACTTAAGAAAACTAGATGAACTAATCGGTCAATTAGAGTTATGGAGTGATGAATATACCATTAATCACAAAAAAGAAGAGCTTAGATTGCCACAATATATTGAACTACACAATAATTTAGAAGAACAAAAAGAACTCATGGCAGATTTTTTAAGTGAGCGTATTGCAGAAGAAGGAAAAAGTGAGCGCGTGGTAGGTTACCAAGAGCGTATCGAGCAAAGACTTCATGCATATGAAGAAACAGAAAAGGTCATTCATGACTGGGTAAGAGCGATTAAAGATGTTCAAGTTCTTATTATGCGTTCAGAAATACTACAAAACAATAAAGACTATATTGAAAGTATATTAAATGAAGCAAGCATAGAAAAATAAATCTATGCTTGCTTTTTTTGAGCAAGGGAGGCAAGGTGATAGGGCAATAAATATAAAAAAAGGAAAAGGTGTAAAATAAATATAGTAAAAATCACTAATTGAATAGTTGACATAAAGATAAAAATAAGATACACTTGACATAAGTTATAAAATTGGATTGTTACTGATAGGCAGGCAAAACCAAATGACTAGAGAGCATAGGCGCATAAGACTATGCTTTGTAGTTATTTGGTTTTTTTGTTTTTAGGAAAGCAATTCATTTTAGACCTACATAAATATAAAATTAAAGTCTGCTAATAATAAGCAAATAGACTTTAAGAATAAATATAAAAAAGGGAGACAAACAATATGATGAAGTATCTTCAAAAACTAGGTAAATCAATGATGTTACCAGTTGCGTGTCTACCAGTAGCAGGTATACTTATGGGGATCGGTTACTGGATTGACCCAGCAGGCTGGGGCGCAAATAGTGTCGTAGCAGCTTTTCTTATCAAAGCTGGAGCAGCACTTATTGATAATCTACCAATTCTCTTTGCTGTTGGGGTTGGTATCGGGATGTCTGATGATGGGGAAGGAACTTCGGCTCTTGCAGCGATGGTATCATGGCTGATGATGACAACGCTTCTTTCACCAGGAGTCGTAGAAATGCTTACAAAAGCACCAGCAAATCCAGCATTCGATAAAATTCAAAATGCTTTTATAGGAATTATTGCCGGTCTTATCGGTGCAGCATGTTACAACAAATTTAAAAATACGAAATTACCAGCGTTCTTATCATTCTTTAGTGGTAAGCGTTCAGTAGCTATCGTTACAGCATTTGTAAGTATTTTTGCAACACTTATTTTACTCTTTATCTGGCCAGTGGTATATGGCGGTCTTATTAGTTTAGGAACAGGTATTACGAGCACTGGACCAATCGGGGCAGGTATTTATGGTTTCCTTAACCGTATCCTTATCCCATTCGGTCTTCACCATGCATTAAACCAAGTATTTTGGTTTGACGTAGCGGGCATTAGTGATATCGGTAAGTTCTGGGGTTCTATCCCAGGTGGTATCATTGGACAGACAGGTATGTACCAAGCAGGGTTCTTCCCAGTAATGATGTTCGGTCTTCCAGCAGCAGCACTTGCTATGTACCATACAGCAAAGTCAAATAAGAAAAAAGTAGCGATGGGTATCCTTGGTGCCGCAGCACTTTGTTCATTCTTCTCAGGGGTTACAGAACCACTTGAATTTGCATTTATGTTCTTAGCACCAGGCTTATACTTTGTACATGCAGTGTTAACAGGTCTTACAGTAGGTATCGTAGCAGCATTACCAGTACGTGCAGGCTTCCAGTTTAGTGCAGGTTTTGTAGACTGGTTCTTAAGTTTTAAAGCACCATTTGCAATGAATCCGATGATGCTTATCCTTATTGGTCTTATTGTAGCAGTGATTTATTATCTTGTATTCAGATTCTGTATCAGAAAATTCAACCTTAAAACACCAGGTAGAGAAGATGATGATGTAGAAGATGAAAAAGGTGCAAAACTTGCAAACAATGACTTCACAGCAGTAGCAGCTCAGATTATCGAAGGTTTAGGTGGGAAAGAAAACATCACTTCTATTGATAACTGTGTGACTAGACTACGTCTTGAAGTAAAAGATCAAGCATTAGTAAATGAAAAATTAATCAAAGCTACAGGAGCACAAGGTGTTATTCGTCCAGGTAAGACAAGTGTCCAGATTATTGTAGGTACACAAGTACAATTCGTAGCAGATGAGATGAAAAAA
>JBOFIT010000220.1:0-2762 GCA_051650305.1 Cellulosilyticaceae bacterium | reverse complement strand
TGCGATCATGCGACTAAGGTGTACATCCATGCACCGATGGAAGCTTGTCTTGAAGGTGTGGCAAAGATTGCACCTGTTAATAATCCAAAGCAGTATATCCAAATGACAGACAAACGTCGTGCGGCTTACTATCGTTATTTCACAGGGCGTGATTGGAATGATGCAGCGAACTATGATTTATGCTTAGACAGTAGTAAGCTAGGGTATGAAAAATGCATCCAGCTTGTAAAAGCGTATTTAGCTATTAAATTAGAGGATGAAACGTTCATCAAATAAAAAGAGCGGCTCCCTGAGGGAGTCGCTATTTTTGTGCTTGTAAGTAAGTAAAGACTTCTGATTCAGAACCACGGAAGATGATGTCTTTAGTGGTGGTATCTAGCTGGTATTGGTACATCGGATCATAATAGTCTTTAAGGAAAACTTCAATCCAAGCCATGTGCTTGGAGATGTCGCCTGTAGCTACTTGGTGGTCAAAGGCGATATTCACAAGATCGATCAGTTCTTTGTAACGGTCGCCACCTAAGCGTTTCTTTACACGGAGGATACTACTATGGATATACTCAAGCCAAGCATTAAGACCAGCTTGGGCATCAGGTGAGCCTTGGATGTATTCGCTTTGGGCTTCTACCACGTATTCTTCCAGTGTAATCTGGATACGGGTTTCAAGAGGTACATCGATAACGACGAGTCCACCAGCGTTGAAATACGCATAAAGGTCTTTTGGAATGTAGCTTGTACCAATATGACGGCCTTCATCTTCAAGAATCATATGGCTGTAGCCTTTCGCTTGATGCTGAATAAGTTTATAAGCTAAGTTGTTCTCGAAGTTGATTTGTGTAGGCTGTGGTGTCATATGCTTTCCAAAAGAAGAACCACGATGATTGGCGATGGCTTCAAGGTCGATGGCATTTTCAAGTTTACGAAGAAGAAGCGTTTTTCCAGAGCCAGTGTAGCCGCCTAGAATAATGGGTTTACTTGTGATGTTCTGAGGTTCGAGTGCTTCCATAAGATAGTTACGAAAAGCTTTGTAGCCACCTTCTAAGCGTGGAATATCACAATCTAAAGCTTCGCATAACCATTCTTGGCTAATACGTGATCTAGAACCGCCTCTAAAGCAGTAGAGTAGGGCATCAGGATGAATGGCCATAAAGTTCTTCCAAGCGTCTATACGGGTATCACGTGTGGCACCAGATACTAATTTATAGCCAAGTGCCGTCGCCTTTTCATTACCATGCTCTTTATAGCATGTGCCCACAAGGTGACGTTCTTCGTCATTCATAATAGGAAGATTCACACTGCCTATAAAAGCACCCTTGATATACTCAATCGGTGCACGTACGTCAATTAAAGGTGTCTCGTTTAAAACGATGGCACGAAAGTCGTTGGTTAAAGTTGTTTTTTGCATGTTAAACCCTCTTTTATATTTATATAGTAATCCTATTTGTCTTATTATAGCATAATTTAATTCATTTCTAAATAATTCCCTAATGTTCCATTCTTTAAACCACCTATTGACAAGTAGAAAAGAAAAATGATAACGTACTTACATATTTGAATATAAAAAAGGAAGGTCGAAAATGATATATTTAGATTATGCTGCCCAAACACCGGTTTGTCAGGACGTTTTGGAAGTTTTTAATGAGATGACGATGAAGTATATGGCAAACCCAAATGCAGCCCATCGTTTAGGTAAAGAAGCGAAAAAAAGAATAGAAGAAAGTACGGACCATATAGCAGAACTTCTGGGCGTGAAGCCTAGTGAGATTATTTATACATCGGGTGCCACAGAAGCGAACAACTTAGCCATTAAGGGACTAGTGAAGCAGTACCATCGCAATGGACGTCATATGCTTACCACATATCTTGAGCATTCATCAGTGACAAGTCCACAGGCGAGCTTGCAAAGAGAAGGCTATGAAGTGGATTTTATCGATATACAGGCAGATGGCAAAGTAGACCTTGCACATTTAAAGGAACTTTTACGCAAGGATACAGTCCTTGTATCCATAGCGGCGATAGATAGTGAGCTTGGAACCATTCAGCCAATCCAAGAGATCGCAAGTATACTGAAGGATTATCCAGGATGTTTCCTCCATGTAGATGCCACACAGGCCATCGGCAAGATGCCACTTGATTTAGACGGTATTGATTTACTTACCTGTGCTGCTCATAAGCTTTATGGCATTAATGGTTGTGGTATTTTAGTAAAGAAAGAAACGGTCATGGTAGAACCTATCTTGCATGGTGGTGTGAGTACCACCGCTTTTAGAAGTGGGACACCATCAGTACCACTTATTGCGGCCATGGAGAAAGCACTCACATTAAGTATGGCCCATCAGCAGGAGGCCCACCAGCAGGTCCAGCAGTACAACAAGCAGTTAAGAGAAGTGCTTGGCGGCTACAAAGACATTATGATCAATAGTCCAGTAGGGGCTACACCTTATATTTTGAATATAAGCTTTAAAGGCATCAGTTCAGTGGCGATGCAAGAAGCATTAGCAGAGAAGGAAGTGTATGTGGCGACCAAGTCTGCCTGCTGTACACTGAATACCCCATCTAGACCTGTCTATGCCCTCACAAAAGACCGTAAGCGTGCTTTGGCGACGTTACGTATAAGTCTTAGCCACTTAACGACAGAAGAAGAAATAAAGACATTTTTAGAAGTGTTTGACATGTGTTACCGTGACTTACACAAATAATGGAGGAATTATGGAAAATTATAAAGACGTAGAACGTAGTATCATCAAGAAATACCGTAAAGA
>JBOFIT010000219.1:0-5211 GCA_051650305.1 Cellulosilyticaceae bacterium | reverse complement strand
AAGTAGATTTTTTCTGGAATTTTGAACCATTGCATATTCACTTGTCTCTTAGCCACTCTTTTCTTATTTACTAAATTGTCTGCTGTTACGTTAGATGTAGTAGAGTTCTTTCCGTATGAACCACATCCAAGTGTAAGAGAAGGCATATTTGAATTGTAGATATCACCGATAGCACCATGTGTAGATGGAGCATTTACAAGTACACGACCTGTTTTAAGTCTTTGAGCGAAAGCTTTGATTGTATCATCATCTGTAGAATGGATAACTGATGAGTGACCAAGACCACCAAGTTCAACCATGATTTCAGCTTTGTCGATACCGTCTTTAGCATCTTTAGCTTTTACTACAGCAAGTACTGGAGAAAGTTTTTCTCTTGAAAGTGGGTAATCAGCACCTACACCTTCGATTTCACAGCAAAGTACTTTTGTATCTTCAGGAATCTTGATACCAGCTAAAGCTGCGATTTCGTAAGGATATTTACCTACGATGTCAGCATTAACCATTTGTTTTTCAGGATTGATAACAACTGGCTCAAGTTTTTTGATTTCTTCTTTTGTTGCGAAGTAGCAACCTTGTTGTTTCATGAATGCGATTGCTTGATCGTATACAGGAGCTTCAATAATAGCAGCTTGTTCAGATGCACAGATCATACCGTTATCGAATGATTTTGAAAGGATAAGGTCTGTAAGTGATCTTTCAAGTACAGCAGTTTTGTCGATGAAGCAAGGTACGTTACCAGCACCTACGCCTAATGCAGGTTTACCAGCTGAGTAAGCAGCTTTAACCATTCCGCCACCACCAGTAGCAAGGATTGTAGCAACACCTGGGTGATTCATAAGAGCTGATGTAGCTTCAAGAGATGGGAACTCAACCCATTGGATACAGTTTTCAGGAGCACCAGCAGCGATAGCAGCATCTCTTACGATACGAGCAGCTTCTGATGAACATTTTTGAGCTGATGGGTGGAAACCGAAGATGATTGGGTTACGTGTTTTCATAGAAATGATAGACTTGAACATTGTTGTTGAAGTTGGGTTTGTTACAGGAGTAACACCAGCGATAACACCAAGAGGCTCAGCGATTACCATGAAGTCTTCTTCTTCGTTTTCTTCGATAATACCAACTGTTTTATCGTATTTAATACTGTGGTAGATGTACTCAGTAGCGAAGATGTTTTTTGTAACTTTATCTTCGAAGATACCACGACCTGTTTCTTCTACTGCCATACGAGCAAGTTTCATTTGGTTTGAAAGACCAGCAAGTGCCATTGCTTGTGTGATTGCATCTACTTGTGCTTGATCAAGTTTCATGAATTCTTGTAAAGCCACCTGAGCTTTTTCTACTAATTCGTTTACCATTTGTGTTGCATCGATTTGTGCTTTTTCTACTACTGGAGCTGCATTTTCTTTTTTGTTCGCTGCCATTATAAATTCCTCCTTAAAAGTTCCTTAATATATGTGTTTTAATTATAATCTTTGTTTAGTATGTCTCGACTTGTTGAAAATATAGAAGAGAAAATATTGTGCAAAATGACTTTGTTAGAAATTTAACACCCCAAGTGAAAAAAATAGAGAGAACTTTATGAAAAATTCTTTGTAATCTTCGCTTGTGCTAACTTTTTCTGTTCCATGAGCTAATAGTAGCATAGTGTTAAAAAAGTGTCAATATAAATATGTTAAATTAATAACAAAAAACAAAACACATTATGTCGTCTAAAATCATAAAACAAGCAAAAAAAGGTAATCAAACCCTTGGAACTTAAATAAAATAACATATGTAACAAATACTATAAAGAGGAGTATATAGCGATATGAACAAAAAGAAGTCTAAATATAATATAAAAATTGTGAAAACAAAAAATAAATACATATAACCACTGAATATATAATAAAGAAAGAAGGGATAATAAAGCATAAAAAATAACCTAGACTCCGGGGGAGGGAATCTAGGTTGAGGGGGGATTTAGCGATGTACCTCACACTTGGTACAATGATAGTATGGACCACTTAACGATGCTTTATACACATCTCATAAAAAAACTTTTAACTTATAGGAAGAAACATTCCTTGAAATTTACATAACAATCATATATAATTGTGTGCATATGAGAGTTTAATAAGGTATATAAGCGATGATGAAAGAAAAGCTTAGGCAGTGTTTTTCAGAGAGCTAGTGGGTGGTGAGAACTAGTAAATACACTTAAGTGGTCCGCTTTCGGAGCTTCTGGTGATGAATCAGGAGGGGATTGCCCTTTATAGCAATAAGAGGTCGAATCTTAGATTTGATGAATAAAGGTGGCACCACGAGCATATACTCGTCCTTTTATCTACTTAGTGTAGGTAAAAGGACGTTTTTTAATGTCCACAAAGCAAATGTAAGCGCTTACGCCAGTAAGCATTTATATTTGCTTTGTGGACATTACCAACATAACGTAAAGCAATACGTAGTATTGCGACAGCTGCTGAAAGCAGATGGTTATGTTGGTAGGCTCAAAGCTAGACCTGGTTTCTTACTAAAGTACTACCCAAACAAAAATAAAACTATTTTAATAAGAGGTGAAGTGAAATGTTAGATATCAAAGAACTACGTAGTAATTTTGAAGGTGTAAAAGCTGCTCTTGAAAAAAGAAGCGGTAAATACGATTTAGAAGGTTTCTTAGCATTAGATACAAAAAGACGTGAGCTTTTAGCAGAAGTAGAAGTACTTAAGAGCAAACAAAATACTGTATCTAAGCAAGTACCTATGCTTAAAAAAGAAGGTAAAGATGTAACAGAGATTTTAGCAGAGATGAAGACACTTTCTGAAGAAATCAAAACAATGGATACAGAAGTAAAAGAAGTAGAAGCACAAATCGAAGCAATCATCCTAAGCATTCCAAATACACCAAATCCACAAGTGCCAGTAGGTGCTACTGATGAGGATAATATAGAACTTAGAAAAGTTGGTGAACCAAGACAGTTTGACTTCGAAGTAAAAGCACACTGGGACCTTGGAGAAGACTTAGATATCTTAGATTTCGAAAAAGCTGCAAAAGTGACAGGTTCACGTTTTACTATCTACAAAGGTTTAGGTGCTAGACTTGAGCGTGCCCTTACAAACTTTATGTTAGATATGCATGTGGACAAGCATGGTTACACAGAAGTACTTCCACCACAAATGGTAAACCGTGCAAGTATGACTGGTACAGGTCAGCTTCCAAAGTTCGAAGATGATGCGTTCAAAGTACAAGGTACAGAGTACTTCTTAGTACCAACAGCAGAAGTACCAGTAACAAATATGTACAGAGATATGATCTTATCTGGAGATGATCTTACAATTAAACACTGTGCATATACAGCATGTTTCCGTGCAGAAGCTGGTTCAGCTGGTCGTGACACAAGAGGAATCATCCGTCAGCATCAATTCAATAAAGTAGAGCTTGTAAAGTTCGCTAAACCTGAAGATTCATATGAAGAATTAGAAAAGCTTACAAATGATGCAGAAGCTATCTTAAAGACTCTTGGTCTTCCATACCGTGTCGTAAGACTTTGTACAGGAGACTTAGGATTTAGCTCAGCGATGACATACGACATTGAAGTATGGATGCCAAGCTACGGTCGCTATGTAGAGATCTCTAGCTGTTCAAACTTCGAAAGCTACCAAGCAAGACGTGCAAATATCAAGTTTAAGAACGACATCAAAGATAAAGCACAATTTGTACACACATTAAATGGTAGTGGACTTGCTGTAGGTCGTACAACAGCAGCTATCCTTGAGAACTTCCAACAAGAAGATGGTTCTATCATTATTCCAGAAGCATTACGTCCATACATGGGTGGCATCGAAAAAATCACATCTAAATAGAAGAAAGAGGCTATTGCACATGTAATAGTCTCTTATTTTTTGACTAGCTAAAGTAATAAAAATATTACGGGTTAAAAAGTTTGAATATTTAATAAAAATATTATAAAATAGAGAGGATACTAATTGAAACAAAGGGGGAGCGTGAATGCAAGACAACGATAACCAAAAGAAAATCATTGATGTTGACTATGTAAAAGAAGAATCAGCAGAAGATGGCTATAAAGCAGGAACTTATACGGAGGCAAATACATATGATCGCACACAACCTTTACCACCTGTACAGGATTCTAAAGGGATGTATAAGGATTATGGAAGTTACTATGATAAACCAGAAGATCGAACTGGTGAAGGGTATGGCATCGCTAGCCTCGTATTAGGGATTATAGGGATTTTATGTACGTGCTGTTTACCAATTTTCGGATTAATTCCTTGTGTGCTAGCAATCATCTTTGGTGGGGTAGGTATGAAAGCTATCAATAGAGGGCTTGCGATTGCAGGCCTATCATTAGGGATTGTAGGCTTACTACCACAATTATTCTTCTTAGTACTTATGTTGGGTGTAGGCTTCTAAGAGGAAGGGGCATTAGTTGCGTAAGATACCCCATAGTAAATAGAGAATAACAGTAAATAAAAACAAAGGGAAGTAAAGGTAATGAAGGTACTTGTAAACTTTAGCTGTAGAGAAACGACCTTTATAAAGAAAAAGTCCTACAATGAAAGTCATGTACATGAAGCAGACAGGTATCCAAAAAGACATATTAGACCTCCCTTCCATTAAAAAGATTCATAAAGAAAAGTAGTAAAGAAGGTTGCTTCTTTCCGAAAAAGCAATTAAGGATGATGCTTACGCTATCTTGGCATACTAAAAAAGTGGCTAAAGGATACAGACCTAAAGTGAGCGCACTGTTGTAGTGGAAAGCTTGTACGAAATTGAAGTGCATGAAATGCAGAAAAGAACGTGTGCCGCCACAAGTAGGGCACAGGAAACCGTAAGTGTTATACCAAAAGCAGATGCTTTCGGACATAAGTTTATGTAAGTCTAGGGAGTAAATCGCTAAAAGAGCAATGCTATAAAGAAGAAGACGTCCTAGGTGAAAAGGATGTTTGTGAGGGATAATACGCATAAAAACCTCCTAAATAAAAGAATCAAAAAAGAGGGGCTATTGCACGAGGCAATGGCCCCTCTTTTTTTGTGTAGTTCCTAAAAACCAAGTGTATACGTAGGGTCAGTAGTTAATAAGAAAAGTTGGAAAGCTTCTACAAGATAAATACTATCTTCGATGCTTAAGGTAGTAGGCATCGAAGAATAATAAGGACTTAGAGAAGAGGTAATGAAATGCGCTGGAAGTTCCACGCCACGAAGGTCTG
>JBOFIT010000218.1:0-3873 GCA_051650305.1 Cellulosilyticaceae bacterium | reverse complement strand
TTGTATTCGCCTTCTACCATATGTATATGTCTGCTTCCGATATCAATTGCTAATAACATGTTTCTCCCCTACTTTCTTTTATTTTTATCCGATATTGCCCATCATCTCGTACATTGGTGGTAAGATTGATCCGATAATGACCGCAATAATTACCCCTAATGTAATAAGCATCACTGGCTCCAGTAGTGCCACCATCTTTTGAATAGCAGCATCTGCTTCTTCTGAATAATAATGGGCTGTCTTCTCAAGGATTTCTTCTAAACGTCCAGATTCTTCACCAATAAGAATCATATTTGGAAGCATCGGTGGAAAAATCCCTATTTGCTTCATGGCTTCAGATAAAGCAACCCCTTTACTTACATCTTCTTTCGCTTTATCAAATCCTTGGTCTATGTATGTATTATTGAGTACCCTCTGGGTAATCTCCATAACTTCCATCAGGGACATCCCTGTGGCATAAAGAGTTGCTGTCGTTTCAGCAAAACGCGAACTCATAATAATTTTATTGAGCTTACCTACCTTAGGACATGTAAGTTTTGTCTTATCAAACCATCTTCTCGCTGCTTCGGTACGGCTTGCTATATACACTACAATGCCTATAGCACAGAAAAGTGCTAGTGCTGCAAGGCCTTGATCTGTCAAGAAATTACTAATACTCATTAGAATCTTTGTAGGCACTGGTAAGTCACCATACTCTGCAAACATATCGGCAAAGGTTGGTACCACGAATAATAGCAAAAGAATAACAACCCCTACTGATACAACCCCTAGTATCATTGGGTAAACCATGGCATTTTTCACCTTGTTGTTCAATTTGTTCTCTTTTTCATAGTGGTCCGCCATACGTGTTAGCGTCACATCTAAAGTACCACTTTCCTCTCCACACTCCACCATGCTGATGAAAAGGTTTGGAAAAGCTTTACCTTGTGCTTTTAAGCTGGCTGAAAGGGCATTTCCTTTTTGTACATCTTCATAGACATTCAGTAGGATGCTCTTAATCTTTGGATCTTCTGCTTGCTGGTACAAAATATCGATACACTTGATAAGGGATACCCCTGACTCAAGCATCGTCGCAAACTGCCTACTTAAAATAACCAGTTCCTTCATTGGAATCTTCGCACTCTTAACGGCTTTTTTCTCACTGTATTCCGTATAATCTACACAGTACAGCCCTTTTTCACGTAAGGCATTCAAGAATGCATCTTTATTTTGTGCTTCAAGCGTTCCTTTTTCCGGATTCCCTTCTTTATCTTTCGCTACATATCTGAAAGTTGCCACACAATTCCCCCCTAAACAATAATATAAGTGTACTAAACTTGTAATTTTTATTATACTACATTTTTATGTATTTTTACAACAAAACGCATATAACTTTTAAATATTTAGAACATTTTAATTGCATAATAAAACAGCATCCTTTGGACGCTGTTTTATAGACAATCTATTCAATAACGAATTCCTCAACACTTTTTTGCAGTGTATCCACGTTACCTACGAGTTTTTCTGAACACATACTCATACGATCTGCACCTTCACTTTGCTCGGTGCTCGCAGATAATAATTCTTCTGTCAATGCCACCACTTCTTGGACGATGGTCTGGATACACTCCATAGATTCTTTGGTCTCATCTTTACTTACTGCCATCTGTCCCATAGCTCCATGAATCACTTGCATCTCATGACTTACACTCATCATCGCCTGTGCAATATCTGCGAAAGCTTTATTCGTCTTCTCTACCACTTGACGTTGCTCTTCAAATACTTTAGACGCCTTATGGGCCCCTTCTACTGTTTGCTTTGTCTGTACTTGAATACCTTCGATAATACCACGAATTTTCATGGTCGCATCTTTTGACTGAATGGCAAGCTTACGTACTTCATCTGCTACCACCCCAAAGCCTCTGCCATAAGCACCTGCTCTGGCTGCTTCGATAGCCGCATTCAGTGAAAGGAGGTTGGTTTGCTCACTAATGCCTTCAATCAAGTGAATCACATCTTTAATACGTGAAGCACTTGCATCTAATGTGAGGATGTCCTCTTCAATGGTTTTTGTAATATGGCTAGACGCAATGGTCTGTGCATTTAATTCTTTGATAGTTACACTTGCGTTGTTACTAATGCGAGTCGTTTCATGGGTCACGCGATCAATTTCATTCATCTTACTAGCCACTTCATTAATAATATTCGCTAGATTTTGCATACGCACCATAGAGTATTCCACTTCATTAGCTTGCTCATTGGCACCTACTACAATTTCTTGAATCGCACTAGATACTTGCCCTGCTGTCTCTTTCGTTCCTGTTGCCATACATGACACATCTACTGCATTGTCTCGCACATAGGTTACGACAGCTGTGGTCTGGCTGATAAGTTGGCGAATCTTTTCCATCATATGATTGAAGGACTGTGCCAACACCTCAATTTCTCTATCTCCTTTGATGTGCATATCTACAAGCAGATTGCCTTCCTCTGCTTGTTGCATACACTTCACAATACGTTGAATAGGCCTTGCAATACCACCTGATATATAGATAGCTATGCCAATGGCAGCCAGTGCAATGACACATGATATAACGACTATCATATACTGCACATTTCTTACTTCACTCATCATCTGATCCATACTATTATTCATAACAACCATCCACTTACCACTATTACATGGTGTGTACATCACGAAGTTTTCTTTGCCCTTTATCGCTTCATTAGGTGTAGCAAAACTAAATAATGCTGCATCATCAAAAAGGGTAGGCTCTACCACTTCCATACTTTGATTGACCAAACTCTTATCTTGATGTACCAGTAATTTTTTCTGTTCATCAAGAAGGTATATAGCAGCATGTTGACCATCTAATTGCAAACTATCCATTTGCTTTTGGAAATCTGCACCGTAAACTTTAAAAATCGCCACCCCTATGCTTTTTCCTGTATCTGGATTCACCATATTTCTCATCGCCAGCAGTTCTTTTTCTGTACCATAGCCATTATACCACTTGGTGTACCCAGCACGAGTCACCTCTTCTAACATGCCATTTTCTTCTAAAGTCTTCCACTCTAAACTCTTGGTATCATAAAAACGATCACCCTGCATACTCTGACCATTAGCTGTCACTAACATAATGCCTTTTACATAAGCACTGCTTGATATAATAGATTCAAAAGCTGTCTGTATTGCACTATGTACTTCGTATTCCTTATTTCCTCTACTATAAAGCACCATGTTTTTAATGGTGTCAGGATTCCCCATTAAACTTATAAACTCTTTATCGATTTCACCCACCATCAAATCGATATTTTTACCCATTAACGTCACTACTTTTTCTGAATAAAAGCTCACCTCTTCTTCAATAGCTTTTACCGATTGTGTAATAGCAAAGCCTCCTACAATGAGAATAGGTATAATTGTTACTAACAAAAATGTAACTGTTAACTTTTGTCTAATACCCATTTTTTTCATATTCATTTCCCCCATTCATTCACACTTAACCCTTTTTTTATATTCGTGTTATGATTATGACTTTATTGTATAACATTTTTCGTAAAATGTCATTAATATAGTTATTTTTATGAAAATAAATAATAAAAAAAGATTGATTTCCCTCGAAAGGAAAATCAATCTTTTTCATAAGTCTATGTCTTATTTGTTTGATTCTTCGATTGCTACAGCAACTGCTACAGTCATACCAACCATTGGGTTGTTACCTGCACCGATAAGACCCATCATTTCCACGTGTGCTGGAACTGATGATGAACCTGCGAATTGTGCATCTGAGTGCATTCTTCCCATAGTATCTGTCATACCGTATGAAGCTGGACCTGCTGCCATGTTATCTGGGTGAAGTGTACGACCTGTACCACCACCTGATGCAACAG
>JBOFIT010000217.1:0-10213 GCA_051650305.1 Cellulosilyticaceae bacterium | reverse complement strand
CTTTGGCTTAAAGGCGAGACATCAGGTCATTTTCAGTACGTCAAAAGCATCAGTGTAGATTGTGATGGAGATACCCTTTTGCTACAAATCGAGCAAGAAGGAGGCATATCTTGCCACACAGGTCATGCGACTTGCTTTTATACCACCTATCAGATGGAGACAGATGAAGTCCAGGTAGAAGCAGTACGTACACCAAAAGTAGATGATGGTAATGGCAAAGAAGGGATGCTTGAGCATTTGTATCAAGTGGCAAAAGACCGTAAGGCCCATCCAAAAGAAGGGTCTTATACCAATTATTTATTTGACCAAGGGGAAAATAAAATCCTCAAAAAAGTGGGAGAAGAAGCCGCAGAAATTATCATTGCCGCAAAAGACCACGGGGGGAGTGGTGAATTGGTGGGTGAAATCGCAGATTTCCTTTACCATTTAAATGTACTGATGGTAGAGAAAGGTGTGGACTGGGAACAGGTAGACCAAGAACTACAAAAAAGAATGTAGTGAAATAAGTTGAATGGGGAGTTGAAACACCAGTAGAAAAAGGCGTATAATAAACGAAGAATTTACAGAAGGAAAAGGATAACAGCTATGAATATTGTATTACACGAACCAGAAATACCACAAAACACAGGGAATATTGCACGTACATGTGCAGCGACAGGTGCCACACTGCATCTTATCGAACCACTAGGGTTTTCTCTGGATGAAAAAAATGTAAAAAGAGCAGGCCTCGACTACTGGCACCTTCTTGATTTAAGAACGTATAAAAGCTTTGAAGAATTCCTAGAGAAAAATAATAACCCGACTATCTTTATGGCAACGACTAAATCAAAGCAAACGTATGTGGATGTGACTTATGATGAAGATGCATACATTATGTTTGGTAAAGAAAGTGCAGGAATTCCAGAAGAAATACTACTGAACTACAAAGAAACTTGTGTACGTATACCGATGCTTAGCGAAGCGAGATCACTTAATTTATCGAATTCAGTTTCAATTGTGCTTTATGAAGCACTTCGTCAGACATCTTTTAATGCCTTACTAAAAGAAGGGCAACTTCATCACTACGAGTGGTAAAAAATAAATAATTTCGTCATAAGTGTATAATTATTTGGATATAATTCCATAATATAACAAAGTAATGAATGGCATTACCAAAGAGGTTATATATGCTAAGGAGGAAATTATGAAAAAGAGTGTAAGACATATGTTGCTACTGATGCTTGTCATGAGCATCGGAAGCGTATGTCATATTGAAGCATCACCTGTTCCAGAAGGACTTTTCCCTAAAAGTACGGGGCTTAGTGGAAAAGTCGTTGGAAGTCAGGTGAATATAAGGAACTACCCTGACCGAGCAGCCAAGGTTATTAACCAAGTACACTTTGAAAGTGTGAAAGTCATTGGGAAGAATAATGAATGGTATAAGGTGGCGTATGGTGGTGAAGAAGGCTGGGTATACGGCGACTACGTGGATGTACCCGATGCTAGCCTCATCCCTTATGCAAAAGTGAAAGGCGAAGAATTGGTGGCTTATGGCCTACAGTTTATCGGTACCCCTTATGTATGGGGTGGGAATGACCTGAACCGAGGTGTAGACTGCTCAGGGTTTACACAGGAAGTTTATGAGGCATTTGATATCCCTATAAGCCGTGTATCGTATATGCAAGCGACAGACGGTATGAACATCAGTAAAGAGAACTTGCGGACAGGAGACCTCGTGTTCTTCGATACTGAAGGTACCAATAATGGCTCCATCTCACATGTAGGCATCTATATGGGAAATGACCAGTTCGTTCATTCAGACAGTACCAGAGGGGTATCTGTAAGTAAGCTTACAAGCCCTTACTATACGAGAAACTATGTAAAAGGTGTACGTATATTAGGCTAAGAAGAAAGGATGTTGCAAAAGCAGCATCCTTTTTTTCTGTCATTAAATTGTTAGGTGAAGAGGGTGTCGTTAAAAGAATAAAATATGTTATAATAAAGGAAATTTAAAAAAACATAGAGGTTGATGATGAACGAGAGAGCATTATATAAATTAGAATTTCATAAAATTAAGGACATGCTTAAAAACCATGCCGTTACAGAAGTAGGAAAAAATAAAATAGAAACACTGGTACCTAGTGCGGACTTTGAAGAAGTCGTGAAGTGGCAGAAAGAAACCACTGACGCTTTAAATATGGTGGTCAAAAAAGGTAAAGTACCTATTGGTAGTGTGAAGGAGATTCACACCTCTTTAAAACGTGTGGAGATAGGTGCCGTTTTAAGTAGCCATGAACTTTTAAATATCGCTAAAGTACTTGAGACTTGTCGAAGACTTAGAAGCTACTACAAAGAAGATGCGGAGACTACCAGCTATCCATACTTACAAACGTACTTTGAAAGTTTATCTGTACATGGAGACATCGAGCATGAGATTCGCCGTTGTATTGTGGCACCAGATGAATTCGCAGATGATGCTACACCAGAGCTTAGTACTATTCGTAAGCAGATGAAGACCACCAACAACAAGATTCGTGAGACACTTCAGAGTATTATTCACTCTAGTCAATACCAAGACATCTTACAAGACCCAGTCATTACCATGCGTCAAGACCGCTACTGTATCCCAGTAAAAGTAGAGTACAAAAATACTTTTAAAGGAATCGTACACGACCAATCATCTACAGGAGCCACAGCTTTTATCGAGCCAATGGCAGTTGTGGAGTTAGGGAATGCGCTACGTGCAATGGTCGCTAAAGAACAAGAAGAAATCGAAAAGATCTTAGCAAGTCTTACTGAGCTTGTGGCAACCATTGCACCGATGCTTGGAAGCTCTTTTGGGATTATGACAACACTGGATGTGATCTTTGCTAAGGCTGAGTTTGCTTTAAAGATTGATGGACGTGAGCCAAAGCTTAACCACAAGGGCTATATTCACTTAAAGCGTGCTAGACACCCGATGCTTCCAAAAGAACACGTGGTACCGATTGACGTTTATGTAGGCGACGCCTTTACGACGCTTCTTATTACAGGACCCAATACAGGTGGTAAGACCGTTACGTTAAAGACGCTAGGACTTTTTACTTTAATGGCACAAGCAGGTATGCAAATACCAGCAGGAGAAGGAAGTAGCGTGGCTGTCTTTGATGATGTGTTTGCAGACTTAGGTGATGAGCAAAGTATCGAGCAGAGTTTAAGTACATTCTCTTCACATATGACAAACATTGTTAACATTTTAGATAAAATGACTACAAATTCTCTTGTTTTAATGGATGAGGTAGGTTCAGGAACGGACCCAATAGAAGGGGCAGCCCTTGCCATGTCTATTCTAGAACATTTACGTAAGCAGCAGATACGCACAGTGGCAACCACACACTATAGTGAACTTAAGCTCTATGCCGTATCTACAGACGGAGTAGAAAATGCCAGCTGTGAGTTTGATGTAGAGTCTTTAAGACCTACGTACAAGCTACTCATCGGTGTACCAGGTAAGAGTAATGCCTTCGCGATCTCTATGAAATTAGGGCTTAGCGAGTATCTGATAGAGGATGCTAAAGTATTTCTACAAAAAGAAAATGTAAAAATGGAAGATATCCTTGTGGAGTTAGAATACAGTAAGCGTATGGCCGAAATCGAGAAAGAAAAAGCTGAAAGCTATCGTAAAGAAGCAGAGCGCTTCAAAGAGGAAATCAAGAAAGAACGTCAGAAGCTTGAGAAATCGAAACAAAAGATTATGGAACGTGCCAATGAAAAAGCACAAGAAGTCTTAAAGCAGGTGGAGCAAGAAGCAGATGCTGTCCTTAAAGAAGTACGCCAAGCAGCAAGAGCCGCTAAGGTAGTCATTGATGAGAAGGGCTTACATCAAGCAAAAGGCAATATGAGTCAAAAACTGGGTAAACAACAGCAAATCGTCGGTAAGACTTTAGGACCAAAGAAGACCTTTAAGAAAGTGCTAAAGAACATTGAAGCAGGCGAAAAAGTCATGGTGACGAACCTCATGCAGCAGGGAGTTGTACTGACACCACCTGATGCAAGTGGCAATGCCATGGTACAGATCGGTATTTTACCAGTCAAAGTACACATCACCCATTTACAGCGTACACAAGAAGAAGAGGTAGCTGCACCAAAGACAAAGAAAAGACCAGTGAGTAGTGGCGGTGTGAGCCATAAAATCTCGAAGACAGCCAATATTCGTACAGATGTGGATGTCAGAGGGTTGATGGTAGATGAAGCCCTCCCAGTGGTAGATAAATACCTAGATGATGCTTACCTTGCAGGGCTTAAACAAGCGACCATTATTCATGGTAAGGGTACAGGCGCATTACGCGCAGCTATTTCACAGATGCTTAAGCGTCATCCACATATCGCTACGTTCAGACCAGGGACGTATGGTGAAGGTGAAATGGGCGTTACAGTAGTAGAAATTAAATAATTTGGAGGATACTTATGAATAAGACAAAAATACTTGTAGTAGATGATGACACCAATATCGCAGAGCTCATCTCCCTTTATTTACAAAAAGAAGGGTACGATACCGAAGAGGTATATAGTGGGAGACAAGCATTGGAAGTGTACAGTAGCTACGAACCAGACCTTATCTTACTAGATGTCATGCTACCAGAAATGGATGGCTATGACGTTTGTAAAGGCATTCGTAAAACCAGCAAAACACCTATCATTATGCTTACGGCAAAATGCGATGTATTCGATAAAGTACTGGGCTTAGAACTAGGTGCTGACGACTATATAGCGAAGCCTTTCGATCCAAAAGAACTAATCGCTCGTGTAAAGGCAGTCCTTAGACGTAGTGTGAAAGAAGATGTGGTAGAAGAAAGTAAGAACCGTATCGTCCTTGAAGATTTAGTCATTGATAAAGATAATTATTCAGTAACGTACCAAGGAAGCCTTGTAGAATTACCACCAAAAGAGTTAGAAGTACTGTACTTCCTAGCAAGCCATCCAAAGCAAGTCTTTACCCGCGAGCAATTACTGGACAAGATTTGGGGCTATGATTTCGTAGGGGATACACGTACAGTAGACGTACACATTAAAAGACTAAGAGACAAGTTTGAAGGTGATCATCCATGGAGTATAAAAACCGTATGGGGAGTGGGCTACAAGTTCGAAAGATAAAAAAAGGAGGTGGCTTTGCCACCTTATTTAGTAAGTTATTTACACTGTATATAGGAATTATCATGGTTGTCATGGTCTTCTTCTTTGTACTTTTCTCAAATACGTTCAAGATGTATTTTGTGGAGTACACCCAGGACATTATGCTTAAGCAAGCACAGATGATCGCAGCAGAATATCAAGCCATTGGCGAATACAGACAGCCATTAAGCCGAAGTATTGACCGTATCTTCTTTAAGCTGGAAGTACTAGATAGTTATCTGGATGCTACTACGTGGATTGTAGATAAGAATAATCGTATGCTGGTGGTATCGGAAAATCAAGACTCGGATGTACTGGCCAGAAAGCTCACCAATGAGAAAATCGTGGCGGAAATTTTTGATGGGAAGATCGTATCTTTCCAAGGGGTATTTGATGAATATTTTGATACCTCTGTTTTAACAGTAGGATACCCGATTAAGATTTTTGATAAAGTAGAGTACGCACTCTTTATCCATACACCGATGCCACAAATCGAAAAGACCATTGATGAAGTACGTATCATCATGTTCCAAGCCATATTGATGACGACTTTCTTGACTTTTATTTTGATTTATTTTGTATCAAGACGTATGACACGGCCACTGAAACTCATGGGTAAAGTAGCGAAGCAAGTTGCCAATGGAGACTTTGACAAGCGTATCGACATTGAAGGTGAAGATGAGATCGCTCAATTAGCCGTATCACTGAATTATATGGCAAGTGAGCTGGATAAGATTGATGCCAATAGAAAAGCTTTTATTGCCAATGTATCCCATGATATGCGTTCGCCACTCACATCCATCCAAGGCTTTGTGACTGCGATGTTAGATGGGACGATTCCAGTGGAGAATCAAGAAAAGTACTTGCAAATTGTACTGAATGAATCCCAGCGTATGATTAAGATGACCAATGATATTCTAGAGCTTAATAAGTTAGAAGAAGGTAATCTGCCACTTAAAAAGATGGAATTTGACATTCATGAGATGATTCGTGACTTATTAGATAACTTCGAAGTGCAAACAAGAGAAAAAGAAGTGACGGTGAGCCTCATTTTAAATCAAAAAGTTCAAAAAGTATTCGCAGATCCAGAGAAAATCGCAAGAGTTGTTCAAAATTTGTTAGATAATGCGTTTAAATTTGTTAATATACAAGGAACAATTGAGGTAGAAACCTTAGTTAAACAAAATAAAGTATGGGTTTATATTAAAAATAGTGGCCCAGCGATCCCAAAAGAAGAGCAGCATAGCATATGGGAGCGTTTCTACAAAGCAGACTTATCCAGAGGTAAAGATAAGAAGGGGATGGGCATAGGGCTTGTAATTGTTAGAGAAATTATGAAGCAACATGGTGAGACACTAGGCATTACTTCTAACGAAGGTGAAATGGTTATGTTCTATTTTTCACTAGACAAATACAATTCATAATAATACTACCTTCTTTTTACAAAGACTTCATATACTATTCAAAAACGATGGCTATACTACGTTTATTGAATAAAACATGCATCTAAGGAGGAACAATCATGGATGAGCAAAAAAGAGATGAATCAATTATTGATGTAGACTATAAAGAAGCGACACCAAGTAGAGATACACCGATGGCACCTTATGTGGAAGAAAGCACAAGTTATTACCAAGAGACAATCAAAGAAGAAGACAAGACCGAGTCTGTGAAAAAAGAAAAGAAAAAAGGCGGCTTAGGAAAATTCGTAGCAGGGCTTTTGGTAGTAAGTATGGTAGGTGGGGCATCAGTAGGCGCGGGCTTTGCTTTGACGGCACCTTATGCACAACAACTTTATAAAGAGAAGATGGGCATTAAGGAAGAACCAAAGAGTAATGGCGGGGTGTATACTCAGCCAGTAAGCTACAAGCAATTACAACCAGGAGAGAATCCGGTGCCTGCCATAGCAGAAGCGGTAGGTAACTCAGTGGTATCCATTAATAACAATAGCACCATGACCACTTGGATGGGTGAGTTCTCCCAAGCAAGCTTAGGATCAGGGGTAGTCTTTAATCAAGATGATGCTAAAGTTTACATTATTTCCAATGCCCATGTAGTAGAAGGGGCAAATACATTGACCGTTACTTTCCTTGGCAATACCAAGGTAGCAGCACATATTGTGGGCTATGATACATCCACAGATATAGCAGTAGTAGGCGTGAATAAAGAAGATATCCCAGAAGAAATGCGTAGTCAAATACGTGTGGCACCATTAGGGGATAGTGATGCGCTACGTGTGGGCGAGCAAGTAGTGGCGATCGGTACACCAATCGATGAAGCTTACTATAACACTGTAAGTGTAGGCTACATCAGTGCATTAGGTAGAGAGATTAGCCTTACAGATCAGAAACTTAATCTAATCCAGACAGATGCAGCTATCAATCCAGGGAATAGCGGTGGTGCACTTGTAGGTCCTACAGGTGAGGTCATCGGTATCAATACGATGAAGCTTGCAAACTCAGACAAACCTATTGAAGGTATGGGCTTTGCCATTCCGATTAATGATGTGAAGCCTATCGTAGAAGAACTGATGGCTCATGGTAAGATTGTACGTCCAAGTCTTGGCATCACAGGTTCTAATATGACTGAAGAATTCGGCAACTATTGGGAGATTCCAGTAGGGATTCTTGTGCATCAAGTAGTACCAGGAAGTAGCGCCGAGCTAGCAGGTATTCAAGCAGGCGACGTGATTATCGAATTTGACAGTCAACGTATCGCTACGATGGAAGAACTTAAAGAATTATTACGTGAGAAAAAGGTCGGAGACCAAGTAAAAGTAAAAATTGTCCGTGGTTCCGGGAAGAAAACGATTGATGTAAAACTTCAAGAAGTACCTTCTATGAATACACAAGGCTAGCAGATAGAAAAGCACAAGGAGAGACTTGTGCTTTTTTAGTGTGTTCAAGCGTTGAAAAACGAACAGATATTTGCTACTATAAAACTATACCAAAAAATAGGAGAGCGATTATGAGTTTAATAGCGGATTTAAAACCAGAGCAAGGTATTAAAGGTTACTACCTATGTAAATATAGACAGATTCTAAAAAATAAAAATGGTAAAGACTACTGCACCTTACGTTTGCAAGACCGCACAGGGGTTGTAGATGGCAAGATATGGTCCATACATCCAGGTATAGAAGACTTTAAAGTAGATGATATTGTGTATGTGGAAGGGGATGTCATTTCTTATCAAGAAAATCTCCAGTTCAATATCTTGAAGATTCAGAAGGCAAAAGAAGGTGAGTGTCCTTTAGAAGACTTGCTCCCACATACACCAAAAGATGTGAAAGTCCTAGAGAAAGAACTCTTTGCCTTTATTGAAGGTATCAGTCAGCCGAAGCTTAAGGCTTTAGTGGAAGGGATTTTCTATGATGAGACTATTTATCCACTCTTTATGAAGGCAGGGGCAGCGAAAAGCGTGCATCATGCTTACTTAAGTGGCTTACTTGAACATACGGTAAACGTCACAAAGATTGGAACCCACATGGCATCACTTTATGATGCGGTGAATCATGACCTTGTGGTAGCAGGCTGCTTACTTCATGATATCGGTAAACTTTATGAATTATCACCTTTCCCAGAGAATGATTATACAGATGAAGGGCAGCTTTTAGGCCACATTATGATTGGTGTAGAAAAAATCAATGACGTGGCGAAGACTATCGAAGATTTTCCAAAAGAAGCCTTACTTATCTTAAAGCATAGCATTCTCGCACATCATGGTGAGTATGAATTCGGTTCACCAAAGCGTCCAAAGTGTATCGAAGCGATGATCGTCCATTTGGCAGATAACGCAGATTCTAAAGTAAAGATGTTTGAAGAGATGCTTCAGACTGCCCAAGAAGAGGAAGTGTACTTAGGCTACCATAAAGTACTGAGCAGAAATATTAGAAAGGTTACTTTATGAGAGAAAGTACAGAGGAGCCTAAGATTTCAGCCAATGAAATCAACCGCTATATGTACTGCCCCTATCAGTGGTATTACAAGAGACACTATGGAAACAAAGCTTTGCAAGAGCAGTACAAGGCGTTAGGACTTAGTAGTAGCAATCATGAGAATTATTATACGAAGGGGATGAAGCACCACACCCATTATCATCAGGCATACCGTATGAAGCGGCTTTTACAAGGGGGGCTAATCGTTGTCATCTTTGCACTTATCCTAAGGATGGTGATAGGGTGATGATGCCATTCATTATAGCAGGGGTCGTAATCTTAATGCTTGTGACGTGGTGTATACGACCTACGATTTCCGTGAAGCATAAGGTACAGAGAGGACAACCTTTTGCAACGATGGTTTATACAGATGAGAAAGGTGGTAAGCTATTGGTTGCCGAGTCCCATGGACTTCAAGGAAAGCCAGACTATATTTTTAGAAGTGCATGGACGGGGCGCTATATACCTTTTGAGATCAAAAGTGGTAAATGCAAGGAAGACGTCCCTCATCCAGGGGATTTGATGCAGCTGGTGGCGTACTTTATCATCATCGAAGAAGTCTATGAAAGTAGGCCGAAGATGGGTAAACTCGTCTACAGCAACAAAACCTTTAAAGTACGTAATACCAGAAAGCTTAGACGAGAACTGATACAGACATTAAAGGAGATGCGTGGTTTATTAGAAGGGGACTTAGAAGTAGCATGTGAACCTTCGTATATCAAGTGCAAAAACTGTGTGTGCCAGCAGACGGTATGTGAGTGGTATGGCACCAACAAAAGATAGGGGGATAAGGGATGAAAGATAAAAGTCAGACAACACAACAACCCAAAAAGAAACATACGCTTTTATTAGATCAACATATACAGCGTGCTTTTCAAGCACATATAGAGCACATAGATGAAAAATCACTGGCAATGGCTATCAAGACATTGCTTCAAGAAGAAAAAGACAAAAAAACATTACATTAGGAGAATTTATGAATACACCTGTAGAAAAAAATAAAGAATATACCCTGACGATCCATGACCTAGGAAGCAGCGGCGAAGGTATCGGTAAAATCGAGGATTTCGTCGTTTTCGTACCCAATGCCTTGATAGGCGATACTGTACGTATCAAGATGCTTAAAGTGAAGAAGAACTTAGGTTATGG
>JBOFIT010000216.1:0-3040 GCA_051650305.1 Cellulosilyticaceae bacterium | reverse complement strand
CCTTATGTATTTCAATACGATGAGGAAGATGCAACTTATGTAGCAGGGCCACTTTTGCAAGGAAAGAAATGGTTTGACTATTACCTAGAGCCAAGAGGAATGACTTTTGTAGAAGGTGTTTTCGACAAAGGAGATGTGTGTAGATTTCTAGATGAAACCAAAATGAAATGTATGATAGGACTTCATCTAGGGACGAAACATGCCGTTATTTATGAAGGAAAAGAAAAGGGGAAATATAAATTTCTGAATAATAAAAGAGAGTTGGAAGAGGCATCGGACTATTATTTTTTCACAAAGGATGAGTTGGTAGAAGTACTGAGTGAACAAAATACCATAGGTTATATCGAGAGATTAGAATCTCCCAAAGTAATAGATGCTAAGCAAGAAATATTTTCGTCTATACAGTATATTGAGAAGTATCAACAAGAGCTGTATACCTTTTGTCATAAAGAGCAAACAACACAAGCTTTAATAGATACTAGGGATAAATTATTTGCAGCAGCGTTGTTACATATCGTATCAATGATGGAGATGGTTGGACAAAAAGCACTAGCTGAGGAGCTGTGTGAAATACGTAGTCAATATATGAGTGCGCTTAAGCAGTCACGAACACTTAAATTGAGTGAGCATATGGAGTATGAAAGATTGGAAAAAGCAATAGAGGGCTATAAAAAAATCATCATGCAGCGTTTAGATGGGGAGAGTCTAAAAGAAGAGTAGGTAGGATTTTTGTGTTTTAAAATAAGTATAGCTAGGCTATAATGAAATAAAGAAATATAGAATAAGGAGGTGTTGATATGGGGAAAGGATTACTAGACCCTAAAGAAAGTGAAAAAGTAAGACACCTTGAAATGACAGTAAAAGAACTTAGAGAAGCAAAAGATGAGCTTATTCGTATGAGTAATGATGCGGAACAAAGAGAACTTTATGAAATGCGTGCAAAAATTTTAAAAGACAAAAATAGTGCTTTGAGCAAAGCGAAAGAAGAAGGTATAAAAGAGGGTATATATACCATTGCACGGGCATTGTTAGATGTTTTAGATGATGAAATGATTATTCTAAAAACGGGTTTATCTAAAGAAGAAGTAACTCGGTTAAGAATAGAATAAGGGTAAGAGAATAGATTGTGTAAAGAGGTCACGGCAGGAGCAGGACCTCTTTTTATTAATTAGATTAGAAGGGGGAGCAAATGAAGAAGTTATTATTTGTACTGGCGGGGATCGTGTTACTTCTAGGTGTTCTTTTAATGGTTTTTAACCCTATACAAAAGATTGATAATCTAGATAGAACCAATGAAAGTTTTAAAGTGAATAAGCGTGAACAGACCATTCAACATAATGAGACCATCTACCACTATGAGATAGAAGATGATACGGTGCGTATCATCTATCCTAATGGAGGTATGTATTGGTGGACATATGTAGGGAAAAGTGGTTATGGGGGATGGAATGAGCAGTACAGTGATGAGGGGTATATAAAAGGTAGTATATTAACAGATGTAATAGAGGCGACAAAGACATCAAAGATATCCAATATACCAATAGATAAAATTGGGGTAACGATTGGTGTCATATTGCTAGGAATCATTAACTTGGGCTGGCCACAAGTTTTGTGGGAGGTTTGGGGACTGGATAATTATATTTGCAATGAATTTTTAACAGTGGGGTTAGTGGTGATACGTATAACGGGAATCTTTACATTACTCCTTGGATGTGCCCTGTGGACTTAATTATAAAAAGAGGTGTAGAAGGGGGACGGGTGGATGATAAGACGACTTAGGGAAGAAGATATACCACGAATAGCAGAAATAAGTGTATTTGGTTGGCGCGATACTTATAGGGGGATAATAAACGATGACATTTTATTTTCTAAGATTTCGGTATATAAACGCATCACTCAATTTCAAAAAGCTTTTATAGAAAAGACAGAGGAAACTTATGTGTATGATGATGGCATCATTAAAGCGATGCTTACACTAGGGAAGTGCAGGGATGAGGACAAAACGGTAGCTTTTGAGTTATGGGGGATCTATGTGGATCCTTTTATGCAAGGAATGGGAATTGGGAGCCAACTTATGAAGTTTTGTGAAGAGGAAGCCATAAAGAGGGGGCATCAAGAAATAATCCTATGGACTTTCGAAGCTAATAAAAAAGCTAGTGATTTTTACCACTATCAGGGATATACCTTGGAGGGACGTAAGCATAGGATAGAGGCTTTAGATGCTGTGGAGGTAAGATGGCATAAGGTGTTTTAGGGGCGAGGTGTTGGATAACCTATTTATAGGGTAGCAGAGAAGGGAAGGAAAGATGATGAAAATAGAGCTTAAAGAAAGAACGATAGAACATGTATCTATATATTGGAAGAGGACGCAAGATGAGGAGATAAAAAAGGCGCTTCCCACTAAGGGGTGTAGTGAAGAACAGGCTATAGAGATGTTTCGCAAATCATGCCTACCGAATGCTACAAGTTATGGAAGAGTTATCTATGTAGAGGGGCGTTATGTAGGTGATGTATGGTGCTATGGAATAGATGAAGACAATGGAAAATTTGCGATGCTAAGCTACGCATTGTTTGACAAGGATATTTGGGGTAAGGGGATTGCGACAACGGCAGTAGGTATGTTTGTAGACGAAGTATTTGAAAGATATAAAATAGACAAGATAGGGGCTTTTACATACTCCAGCAATGAGGCATCTATAAGAGTACTGGAGAAACAAGGATTTCATATGGCTGAGGAATTTGAAGAAAATGCTATTGGGTCAAAGTATTTCGAGAAAATGAAATAGTTAGGATTTGAAATAGGCGTATAGACAGAAGCGGAGGAAACGAAAGATGATGAAAGTTAAGTTTTATGAAAGTATAGAACATGAGTTGCTAAAATATGCGGTCATTATATCGCGGCATCAAGGTAAGTGGGTGTTTTGTAAACACAAAGACCGTAGCACATATGAGTGCCCAGGTGGGCATAGAGAAGTAGGAGAAAATATTCATGATGCTGCAAAGAGAGAACTGTGGGAAGAAACGGGAGCAGTCATATTTG
>JBOFIT010000215.1:0-4194 GCA_051650305.1 Cellulosilyticaceae bacterium | reverse complement strand
TCTATCCCTTTTTCTATTGTCTACAAACCAGGGTTCCCTTCTTTATAAATGTCCACACTATAGGGTACATTTTAATTATACATACTCTCACCTCCCTCTTAGTATACACCTTTCGGCTCACTTCTCATAATACGAGTTTAACCAAAAAATCTTACAGGTTGTGGTATTCATTTCTTAAGATACCGTAAGAAAGTGCTCGGTGAGTGCAAGTCAACGAGCTGGGAGTTACACCTCTTCAGTTGCGTGTCCGTCTTTTAAGCGCTACTAAGCTCAGTTCATTCGTAACGTCGCGAACTCACTGTCGCTCGGACACACTCCTAAAACCACTCTCTCACTTTCACTAAGTAGCTCTAAAAAAGACTTCCAATGCAACTTCCGATGTGTACTCCCCGCCCTTTCCGTGTTGCACTAGCAGCTCGCTTGGGGTTCTGAGTTTTCCAGGTGTATAGGTTCTTGTTGATATAGCCTAACACCCGAAGGAATGTGCCTGATTTATAAAAGACTTTTAATGCAGGTGCTCGGTGAGTGCAACGCCCTTGGACAGGGTGTTACACATCTCCAGCTTCGTGTCCGTCTTCTAAGAACTGCTAAGCTTGTTCATCTCATAACGTCGCGAACTCGCTGCGCTCGGGCACACTCCTAAGTGCATTCGATTCTCTTCGCTAAGCAGTTCTAAAGAAGACTACCAATGAAGCTTCCGATGTGTACTCCCTACCCTTTCTAGGTTGCACTAGCAGCTCGCTTGGGGCTCTGAGTTTTTCCCTGTGGCTATGCGCTAGCATGGAGACTACACCGCTCTTTGTGCTTAAGGCTCAAAGGGGTGTGCATACTTGTAAGAAAACATTGGAGGTATTTCGTTACAAGTTCTTGGTGGATTTTCTGTAATGGTTTTAGCGCTACTGTTTGACCATCGGGAGTTTAGCGCGTTATGAAAGAAAATGCACCTAGAACTTTAGAAATGCCGACTGCTTTTCTGTAAAGTATACACACCCCACCTGGCCTATGACCTTGCGGTCCCATTTCCTTCCGCCCTACTTTTCGGGCTAGTACAAATATCACCAAGGTTATATTCTTAGTGCTCTATATTATAGTTTTGAATCCACACGGACAAGCTTTCTACAATAGGTTGTAGATCTTGCCCCATAGGGCTTAATCTGTATTCTACCTTTGGTGGGACTTGTTGATACTCTGTGCGTATGACTAGACCATCTTGTTCTAATTCTTTGAGTTGATTAGCAAGCATTTTGTGAGTTATGGGATGTAGTATTTTCTTCAACTCTCCGTATCTTAATACGCCGTGGAAAGCCAATACAAAAATAATACGTAGTTTCCATTTCCCCCCTATCATGTTTACCACTGTTTCAAATCTTTCATACCCCATTGCTTTGACGATACAATTATCTTCCTTCATCCCATACTCTCCTTTTAGATAGTAACTCACAAAAAAGTGCGTAATTTTATATTTTTATACTCTCAATTATAATAAAACAATCACACATATAAAAGTTTTTTATTAGGAGGTATTACAATGCTACATATCGTTATCATCAATGGGAGCCCTCGCCTAAAAGGGAGTACTGCTAGTATGCTTCATCATCTTCAGTCTTATTTAGAAAAAAAGGAAGATGTTTTTATCACTTATTTTGATCTAGAGACTTTATCTATCGCCACTTGTAAAGGTTGTTGCCAGTGCTTCAAGACTGGGAGATGTTTTATGAATGATGATGCTGAGAAGCTTTCATCTCTTTTAGCTACTGCTGATGGCATCATCATCGGCTCTCCTACTTATGCAAGTAATGTATCTGGACAACTAAAGACCTTTATCGATCGTGGCCATCTCATTATCGAACAGCTGCTTCGAGGCAAGTATGCATTAGGTATTATCACCAGCGAAAATTATGGTGCTAGAAGTGCCTCCACTATCCTACGCAATGTCTTTCGTTATTCTGGTGCCTATACGACAGGTATGCTCACTTTTAAGTTCCCCTTTTCAAAAACGCCTAACCTCAATGCATCTACAACCAACCGTCTAGAAAAACATGCTGAAAAGTTCTATCGTTCTGCCAAGTACAAACGTCGCTACCCTATTCAAAAGTGGATACATGCTCTTATCTTTCATCTCGGCATCAAACCTTTCGTCCTTCACAAAGGCGATGTGTACGCTGGCGTAGTAAGCCATTGGGCTACTCGTTGAGTACAAACCTTTAAATACAAAAAAGATATGAACTCTGTGAATCCATACCTTTAGCATTTACTATTTTTTTATCTACTTACTGACTCTATGGCCTTTTTATCTAAACCTGTAATTTCTATAACCGCTTCTACACTCATACCTTTTTCAAGCATTGTTTTTGCGATTTCAAGCTTGCCTTCTAATTTGCCTTCTAACTTACCTTCTAACTTGCCTTCTAATATAGCCTTTTCTTTTTCTTCTTGCATTGTTCTTGTAATATTAGCAGTCATCAGCTCGACCTCCTCTTTATTGGCATGGAATAGTTTAATCACTTCTTCTCTAACTGGATTTTCTACCGTATTATCTATCCAATCAATTAACTTTAATTTATGTTCTGCTGGCATTTCTTGAAACTCTTTAACAACATTTGCTGCTCGTCTGACAAATTCTTTGGCATCTACTTTCTGGTCTAACAAGAAAATGGCTGATACTACATTTTCAATCGCCATTAAGTCTTCTTCTTTAAATTTATTGACATCAATTAAGATATATTCAAAATCAATGATATGATTACCAAACAGTTCTGCTCTATGAATTTTCTCTTTAAAGGATGTTTTTACTGTCCATTTTGCTTCTCCGTTATATAAAATAATGGGAACAACGGCTGGCAATTTAAAGTCTTTCCGTTTTACTTCTTCTTTACTATGCTTCTTCAAATACTTTCTCCAAATCTCTGAAGTATATGTGAATAGTCTAATTGGCATGCTGTAATCTACTGTTGATTGAAGTTCTAAAAGAATATAGAAGATTACTTCTTGTCCATCTATATTTGCGGTATAAACCACGTCAGCTTCCATTTCTTCATAGTCTCGTATGACATAATAGCTTTTATCTTGAACAAGGCCCTCCGCTGTCAATTGATAAGCCCATTCTTCCTTAACGAAGCTTTGAAGCATTTCTAAGAAAATTTGACTATTTTCAAAGAAACTCTTATAGGTCTTATCATGTATATTGTTTAGATCTTTTTTTATCTCCATCTTTTGTCCTCTGATTTCTTTCATCTTACTTTTATTATATGTTATTCATCCGTTTCGAGCAATGTCTTGTTTGAACATAAACACTCATTCTATTTTATTATTGCCACACTATTCAATGGATAATCTATACGTGTCCTTGCAGCTCGCTTGAAGTTCTCTTTTTCTCACTTTGCCTATGAGCCAACATGGGGACTGCACCTCTTTTTTGTACTTAAGGCCCAAAGGGGTGGGACACTCTTGTAGCAAAGCATTGGAGGCATTTCGTAAAAACTTCTTAGTTGATTTTCTGAAATGTACTTAGCCTTATTGTTTGAGAAAAAGTGACTTTCTTTTTCGAGTTTAAGGCGTTATGTAAGAAAATCGGCTTAGAAGTTTAGAAATGGCGACTGCCTTTGCGAAAAGAGTTTCCCACCCCATCTGGCCTCCAACCAAAAGGGAGCACCTAACCCCATGATAGGCTAGGCACTCCCTCTCTATTTCTTAGTAATCAAACTCCTCATAATCATCCTCGTCCTCATCCACAAAACGGAAGTCGATGGTACGTGTCATACGGTCGGTCTTAATCACTCTTACTTTTACTGTATTACCAAGCTGATAGATTTTCTTAGAGTGTTCCCCAATCCATCTATGAGCTGGCTCATCATAGATGTAGTAGTCATCATCCATCTCATTAACATGGACAAGGCCTTCTACTGTATTTGGTAATTCCACATACACACCCCAAGATGTGGTGCCTGTAATGGTACCTTCGAATTCTTCACCCATAAATTGTTCCATATACTGAACTTTTTTGAGTTTGATTGTTTCACGCTCTGCTTCTTCTGCACGTCTTTCACGAAGTGAAGACTTCATCGCTACATCTGGCATATGATTGGCTAATGTGGCTTCTTTCTTACCATGAAGTTTACCATGTAAATTGTACTTGATGATACGGTGTATCTGAAGGTCAGGGTAACGACGTATTGGTGACGTAAAGTGGCTGTA
>JBOFIT010000214.1:0-3572 GCA_051650305.1 Cellulosilyticaceae bacterium | reverse complement strand
CAGGGCCAATTATTAATATAGCCATTGTACTAGCAGTATTGATGATTGGGTTAGGTAGCGGGGTGTTGCTGGGGATGATGACACCAGTGACAGCATTTTTAATAGCACCATCACCGATTATGATGGGAATACCACTTGTAATTCCATGTATCATGATGGGGAATGTTTTGCTCGCAGTAAGCATATGGGTGGTACAGAAAAAAATACGCTGTGGCAAAATGAAGGAGCAGCAAAGGGTAGCTGTAGGCATGGGTATTGGTACAGCGCTGAAAGCAGCATTTATGGGAAGTTCGATCGTGCTCGTCTTATTACCACTTTATGGGGGCAATATCAAATTGCCAGCGGAGAAATTAAAGGTACTAATGGAGACAGCAAAGATTACTTTCTCCGTCACCCAATTGATTACAGCAGGTATAGGCTGTATGGTAGCCTATGTGATTTGGCTGCGCTTAAGAACGAACAAACCTAGTGCAACTGAAGAGATCGAATAAAAAAGACGTGGACATCATCTAAAGCAGATGATGTCCACGTCTTTTTGGTTAGGCCACAGCTTCTTCTTGGAATTCCACACGGGTGATTTTTTTCCAACCATGAGTATTCCAGAAGTAGCTACAGCTACCGAGTGTTGCATAGAGAATACCTAGTAGTCTAAAGGTAGCGACATCAAAAATGCCAAAAAGGATAAGACGTAGTGCACCTTCTAGAGAGTATTTCTGATTGAAGCGTCGCATAATGATAATGCTACATAGGTTTTGCAATACGGAAAGAATAGAAGTGAATACAAAGAGAAGTACCACAAAGGTCCAATTATCACCAGGTGATAGCAAAATAACAGATGCCCAAGTAATAGCAAAAAATGCGCCGATGGTACCAAGTATTAAACTATCAAATAAGAGATATAAAGAAGTAGCTGTACTTAAATTGGTGAATAAATCATCCCAGTAGCAGAAGACGCAGTCGATGAAAGCACGTTGCCATCTAAATCTTTGATGAAGTAGGTTGTTCATATCACTAGGACACTGTGTATAGCAGATGGCTTGAGGGGTAAAACGCATTTTTAGCTTCTCCTCTTTATGTTGGTGCATATACTTTTGGATTTTTAAGGTGATGTCCATATCTTCACCGACGGTTTGTCTAAAGCCATTGACGGTAAAAAGTACATCTTTTTTAAAGGCACCAAAAGCACCAGCAATAACTGTAATGGCATTAAAATGAGATTGGGTATATTTATTCAGATAAAAACCTTTCAGGTACTGGGTGATTTGGTGATGAACAAGAGCAGGTAAACGCTTGTTTTTTAACTTGTAGCCCTCAGGCGTAGGATTAAAGCCTTGAACGATATGTACCATACCGCCTACACCAATAACATGTGGATCTTCGAAAGATTGATTAATGTACTTGAGAGAATCCTTCTCAATCATACTGTCTGCATCTAGTGTAATCATCACTTCTTTTGAACTGTAATCAATGCCAGCATTTAAAGAGTCGGCTTTGCCGCCATTATACTTATCGATGACAATGACATTGGATACCACTTTGGATTGATAAACAGCTTTTACAGGTTGATAAGTTAATTGACCTGCACAAGAACGAGTGATTGGATAAAGTTGAAAATGTTCTTTTAATATATCTAGCGTTGAATCAGTGGAACCATCGTTAATAATAATAATCTCGTAATTAGAATAATTGGCTTGAATGATACTATCCACGCATTTGTAGATGACTTCTTTCTCATTATAAGCGGGGATAAGAACGGACATGCCTTCTTCTGGTAGATCCTTTAAGTGTAAGGATGTGAGTGAATCCACTTTCTTTGGTTTGATTAAAAAAAGTGGGAGAAGTAAGTAAAGCCCTTCAAAAATAAAAAACAATATGAATAGTAGCCAGTGCATACTAGACCTCCTTAGTTATAAAAATGAATTGAGGTAAGTATAGAATAATTAAAATAAAATTACAAATTATAACAAAAAATACAATATTGTTAAAAATTGATATAAATAAAAAAGTCTCTGTGCTTTTTTCGTATCAAAAGTGCTAAGAGCTAGGAAAAAGAATATATAAAAAAAAGAGAATTTTTTTAAAATACAACCAATAAAACAAAACTAACGCGTTACAAAAGAGGAATTTTTGGAAAATTTTCATTAACTACACTTATTTGACTAAATCTTAATAAGCATTATGATAAAAGAGTAAAATTAGACATAATAAGGAGTGTTATTTATGGAACAACAAAGTAAACGTATTTTGTATCTCGATTTTCTAAAGGTAATGGCAATAATAGGGGTAATTGCCATTCACGTGGTACAACCAGATGTGATTTGGGGAATGAAAAATCCAGAAATGTGGTGGGCGAGTAATATTATCAATAATGTAGTTAGGTGGGCAGTGCCTGTATTTTTTATGATTAGTGGTGTATTGATATTGAATGATTCAAGAGTAGATGATTCATTAAGTTATATAGGTAAGAAATTTGTAGTAATTGGCATCCCTTTTTTATTGTGGAGTGTGATTTACTCAGCTTTTAAGCATTTTTATATACAAAAAGAAGCGTTTGATTTAGTAAGCTACATAGGCGTTGTCATTTATGAGATGATTTATAATGAGGCATATGTACATCTATGGTTTATTTACGACTTATTTATCTTGTACCTTATCTCGCCGTTTTTAAGAAAGATCGTGAAAAATAGTACGAGCAAAGAGCTTGCGTATTGGTTAACGTTATGGTTTATAACGTCAGTTGTGCACTTAATGATCAACCAAAGTGTTGTATTGTTTGAATTGGAGTTGCCAAGTTATATGAAGTTATTCGACTATCCTATGGTATTTGGATTTGGGGGCTTCTATGTATTGGGGTATTTCTTAGATACAGTAACCTTATCTAAAAAAATAAGAAAATACATCTATAGTCTAGGTGTCGTGGCAGTGCTAGTAGGAACAGTGGGCACATGGTGCTTATCACAATGGAAGGGGATACTTATAGAAAACTTCTATGGAAACTTTTCACTTACGACCCTGCTTTCAGC
This sequence comes from Cellulosilyticaceae bacterium, assembly GCA_051650305.1. Classification (GTDB taxonomy): domain Bacteria; phylum Bacillota; class Clostridia; order Lachnospirales; family Cellulosilyticaceae; genus JBOFDK01. The sequence goes on along the minus strand of JBOFIT010000214.1, from coordinate 549 downwards.
CGTTGCAATCTTTGTGTTTATCAAATATCGCGATATAGATGGCAAACTTAATACAGGTATGCAGAGACTGATAGTAGCCATTAGTAAGGCTTCGTTCGGCATATATATTATACATCAGTTCTTTGTGCTAGGCTTTGCCAATGAACTCAGTATGCTGCATCATTCATGGGGATTCCCAGTCTATTATGTGATAGCAATTCTAGGCACGCTTCTAGGAAGCTGCTTCTTAGTGAAACTGGTGAAGTTAATACCAAAGATAGGAAAGTACATTATTTAATGTAAAGCGAACCTGTAAAGGAGAGGCACAAGGGTGTATAATAAAGCTAGCAACATAAAGTGACAAAAGAAGGGGCGTGTAAACAATGTGTACAGCTTTAACCCTAGCAACAAAAGATGGGTATCATTTATTTGGAAGAAATATGGACTTAGAATATAACTTTAATCAGCATGTGACATTGGTGCCAAGGCAGTTTAAGTGGACCAATGTAGTGACAGGCGATGCGAATACAACACAGCATGCCATCTTAGGGATGGCAAGTGTGGTGAATG
>JBOFIT010000213.1:0-8939 GCA_051650305.1 Cellulosilyticaceae bacterium | reverse complement strand
CCTGCCCATGGGTTAATGGTCAAGATAGCGATAAGTGCTGGTGTCTCACTTAAGTCAATCTCTAGAAAGCTTGGGAAAAGTGCTGGAAGTTTTACTGCTGCAAACTGCATCAGAATCACTGCGATGGCGCTTAAAAAAGCCATCTTGATAAGATTTTGGGTACTTAATAACTTGTTTTCATTTTGCATAATCTATGCCTCCTTGGGTATTAAAAAAGCAACCCATTCTTACGTTCGGGTTGCTACATTGATATCATCAAGTATTATTGCATATTTTATGCATAGCAAAAAAATATATACAATCTGCACCTCTTCTACCATCCAGACTTTACTGTCGGTTTTGGAATTTCACCAAATCAGTATCCTATTTGCATAAGACACTCGCGGACTATCACCGCCGGTCGGGAATTTCACCCTGCCCCGAAGAATTTGTTACTTTTTTATTTAATTATGCCTTTATTATAGTCGAACCCCCTTACTTTTGCAATAGGGGTGCTTATCCTTTTTTTCACCTATTCATGCTCAGGATCTAAAAGCACACCATAATAATCTTCTTCCAGTATTTTTGCTGAGTAATAAAATTTATTCGCCACTTCCTTTATTTTTTGCTGTACATAGTCTGCTGACACCGCTTCATTAACGGTTGTGGTAAACGTCTTTGTCCGTGAATCGTAGTACCCTTTATCCGTTATGAAACTTTTGTTATAAAACATTACCAATGGACTTTCTTTACTGAAGATATCACGTCCCATAAGTAACCTTGAGTCGTATGCAACCCCCATCAAATTTGAAAGTGTGGGTAATACATCTAAACTCGAGCAAGGTTTTTCAATAACCATGGGTTCCATCTGAGGTGTATAAAGAATAAATGGACTTTTATAAAGTTCAAAGTTCTCCTCTACGTCTTTGCCTGCTAATTCCTCTATCTCATCTTGTTCTAACCCATAAGGATAATGGTCTGCACTTAATGCAATAAGTGTCTTATCCAGTACACCTTTTTCCTCTAAAGATTGAAGTAGATACTCAAGGGCACGGTCAAGCTCTATCTGGCACGCTATATAAGCTTTACCTGCTTCGGAATATGGCAAGTCTTTCACCAAGTCACGGTTTTTATAAGACATGGAGTTTCCAGTAAACGTATAATTCATATGGCCACTCACAGTCATATAGTAAGCATGAAAAGGCTCTGCACCTACATACTCTTCTATGGTTTTCTCCATCATTTCCAAATCCGACTCAGGCCATGTCTTCTTTACTTCTAAGCCACTCCCTAGCCCTTTATAGTCATAGCCCATATTAGGATGAGAAATGTGTCTTTTATAATAATCATAGGTATGGTTATGATACGCCTTCGTCATATACCCCTTATTTTGAAGTTGGTTCCCCATGACAAACGGCATATAGTTGTCTCCAGATTCATAGAAGCTCCATACCCCACTCTTAGGTATAAGCCCCGTACACGCCACATACTCGCCATCTGACGTACTTACTTCCCACAAAGGATTATAGAACTCCTTGAAATAATACCCCTCATGCACCATCTTATACAAAGTAGGCGTGAGGATTTCATCTACTGCATAAGGCGAGAAGGCCTCGGCAGTTAGGAAGATTAAATTATACCCTTCATACTTTCCTGTATAGTCGTTAGTCGTCGTAGGCTCTTGCTCCTTAAAATACTGATGCATTTTTTTATGAGTCTCATTGATCGTGCTTTGGATGAGACTTTCAAAGTCGATAGGTAGCACCTGGGGGCATACTTCCTTTATTTCTTTCTCTACACTTTCTTTCTCCACTTTTTCTTCAGTAGGCGTTTCTAGGTTTGGTATATGTATCTCTTCTTTCCATGCTACTTCTATGTCTGCTTCTTCTTCATACAAAGTAGGTTCCCATCCTGTAATCATTCTCTGAAGGTCTAGACGCATGGTCGTCATAAGCCCTAGCTTTTCCACAGAACCAATGAAGTTTCTTTGTTTATAATACAATTGATAAGGTGAGTCTTCTACCGTAGCACCTAACTGCAAGCATCCAACTCCAAGCATATAAGCACCCATAATTCCTATAATTCCCACTACTTTTTCTAGATTCTTCGTTTTCCACGATGCTTTTTTTCGTCCTGCTACGATAAACAATATGGCAGGCACATACAGTAGTACAATAAAAGGAAGGTTTCTCAGAATTCCTCCTAATGCATCTTTCCAAAAGCTCATAATCTGCATGGCATTCCCTGCCGAATACACCGTATAGAATCGCTCAAAAATATCGTAGTATACTAACTGAGATGCATATAAAGTAGCTGATACGATCATAAACAAGCCACTAATCACATATGCTTTCTTCCCCTTCGTAAAACTGGTCACACTGTATATAAGAAGTGCAATAGGCAAAGCAAATAAAAAGGAATAAAAAATACCTACTCCTCCTATTGTCTTTAACGTCCCCCATCTCAGAATACTTTCCATCCAAAACAACGCTATGACTAAGTACATTCCCAATATCATTTTTTACAACTCCCCTGTCATCTCTATCCACCTATTATAATAACTAAATTTTCAGTCACCCTTGTGTAAAGAAAAAACGGGAATGATTAGTTCCCGTTTGATACTGGCATAAAAGGTATAATACGATTTGCAAAGTTTTGCATTGTAATGGTTTGTAGCCATACCTTTCCTGGTCCTGTAAGACGTGTGAGGAAAAGTCCCTCGCCTCCAAAAAAGATATTTTTGAAGCCTTTTACAGTCTCTATCTCATAACGCACACCACGTTCAAATGCTACCACATTACCTGTATCTACTTTTATAACTTCTCCCGGTGCAAGCTCACGTTCAACCACACTTCCTGCCACTTCTAGAAAGACTGTTCCTTGACCACTGATACGTTGAAGAATAAAACCTTCACCACCAAAAAGACCTGCCGAAAAACGCTTGGTGAACTCTACATTAAGTTCAATCCCTTGTTCCCCACATAAAAATGCATCTTTTTGTGCGATGATTTCACGTCCATTACCTATCTGTAAGTCTACAATCTTCCCTGGAAAAGTAGATGCAAATACAATCTCAGCGTCTTCTTTTCTAGAGGTATATGTCGCCATAAATAATGATTCCCCTGCAAACATACGCCCAATTCCTTTAAAGAGTCCCCCCTTCATATTGGTATCCATATCAATTCCACTGTCCATCCATGCCATACCGCCTGATTGTGTATAAATGCTTTCATTCCTATTTAATAAAATAGATACTGCTGGTAAATCATTCCCAAAAATTTTATAACGCATTGCATTTCCCCTTTTCATTTTTTTATTGTTTCCACTTTTTATTTATATGTCCTATACGCTTAGCTTATCAATACTGTCCGTATTTTGTTTGCCTATACTTTACTCACTATCAGCTGTACTCTCTTGTCTCGTATGTGCTAATTTTCGGGTCAATTTCTTGTATGTGTTCTCCACGCATTTAGTCGTATTCATCATCCCATGCCCTGGTAAGAACACTTGGCATCCCATATCCAGCAGTCTTTTCCAACTGTTTAATAAAACACCTACATCCATGGCATAAGGTGGGTACACTGACCCCCTCAAAATCCCAAACATCGTGTCCCCTACGATAGCAATTTCATTTTCTAATACGACACTTATAGAGCCAATGGTATGCCCTGGTGTATGGATAATGACCCCATCAAAGCCTAAGTGTGCAAGTGGATAATAATCCTTCACGATGATATCCTTCTCCACTCCGGTATATTTTCTTAGGTGCTTCATCCCTTTGTTAATACCGCGTTCAAGGAGCTTTGTCACGTAAAGACTTCCTCTTATCTCCGGATTATTTCCCTCTTCTAGAAAAGTACTTTCTCTTTCATGCACAATGATTTGGGTGTTGTAGAGTTCCTTAAACAAGTGAGCATTCCCTACATGGTCATAGTGCGTATGTGTTAATATAAGTGCTTTAAGATTATGTTCGTTAATGCCTAATCGGTCCATCACAAGTTTGAGCTTACAAAAACTCGCCTTAACACCTGTATCTATGAGCAAATACTGATCTCCATTTTTTACTACATAGGCATTACTTCTTAAAGTGCCGATGCCAAATACTTCTTGTTTTCCTTTGGTTACCCAATGTCTCACTGCTACACCCCCTATCCTCTAGTTGCTTGTCTCTATTCATTGCTTTTATTTTAACATAGAATAAAAAGATTACCAACCTCGAAAGTAGGTCATCTACGTTTCTTAGTTGGTAATCTTTCTTATTGTAATGCAATAGTTAAATCTTCAATGAGGTCATCTACATTTTCTATTCCTATTGAAAGTCTTATAAGCTCTGGTGTAACCCCTGCCTTTATTTGTGCTTCCTCTGAAAGTTGCTGATGTGTCGTACTTGCTGGATGGATTACTAAGGATTTCGCATCTGCTACATTAGCTAACTGTGAGAAAACTTCTAGACGGTCAATGACACCCTTAGCTGCTTTACCGCCACCTTCTACCCCAAAGGAAAAGATAGCCCCTGGACCTTTTGGAAAATACTTTTTAGCCAATTCATAGTATTTATTGCTTGCTAATGCTGGATAGTGTACCCATGTTACTTTAGGATGATTTTCTAGGAATTCAGCTACTTTCTTGGCATTCTCCACATGTCTTTCTACTCTGAGTGATAACGTCTCTAATCCTTGTAAAAGCTGGAATGCATTAAAAGGACTTAGGCAGGCACCTGTATCTCTTAAAAGCTGTGCACGCATTTTGATGATATAAGCTGCACTTCCTATATCTCTTGTATAGCAAATGCCATGATAGCTCTCATCTGGTGTTGTAAACTCTGGGAATTTTCCACTTGCTGCCCAATCAAACTTACCACTATCTATGACCACACCACCAATGGTTGTACCATGGCCTCCTATGAACTTAGTCGCTGAATGGACCACGATATCCGCACCATATTCGATTGGTCTAAGTAAGTATGGTGTAGCAAAAGTATTATCTACAATCAAAGGAATACCATGTCTATGTGCGATCTCTGCTACTTTTTCAATGTCTATAATATTAATGCTTGGATTACCTAATGATTCGATATACAAAGCCTTGGTATGCTCTGTAATAGCCGCTTCAAAGTTCTCTATATCCTCTGGATCCACAAACACCGTTTTAATCCCTAACTTTGGCAGTGTTTTTCCTAAGAGATTATATGTACCCCCATAAAGTGTGGATGCTGCTACAATCTCATCACCAACACCTGCTACATTAAGAATAGCATACGTAATGGCTGCTGAACCTGAAGCTACTGCTAGTGCCCCTACGCCCCCTTCTAAAGCTGCCATTCTTTCTTCAAATACAGCGGTTGTCGGATTCGTAAGTCTGGTATAAATATTCCCTGCATCTTTAAGGGCAAACCGCGCTTCTGCTTGATTTGTATCATTAAATACATAAGATGTGGTTTGATAAATAGGTACTGCTCTTGACCCTGTTGTTGGGTCGACCGCTTGCCCTGCATGTACTTGTAATGTCTCAAATTTAAATTTTCTTTCCATTATGATAGCCTCCTTAAAATTCTAGTGTATAAAGTTTTGATGTACATCCGTTTTTTAATGTTTGATACTCTTCGATCATATCTTGAAGTGTCAGCGTCCCCAGTATACGATCTACTGCGATGTCTATCTGCTCCCACACTGCTTCTCTTATACACCTTTGAAGAAGTGTATCCTCTTCTCTATTGTCATCGTACTCTACGATACTTAAGTCACCTTCTAGTAACGTCAAGATTTCTTTGATTTGTATCTCCTTTGGGTTGCACAGGAGTTTATACCCCCCCTGTGCTCCCTTAATACTTTTTACTAGTCCTGCTCTTTTTAAAATGGCAAATACCTGCTCCAAATAGCTCATCGAAATCCCTTGTCTTTCAGCAATAATCGCTAGAGAAATAGGTGCTTCATCTTCATGAGCTGCCAAGTCAATCAGTGTTCTCAGACCATATCTACCCTTCGTTGAAATCTTCACTTCACCTACCTCCTTCTGCTAGTTGTGCGAGCGTATACTTCTCTACTAAGTCTTGTAACGTCATCCCGTCGATCACCTCTGTGATCGCCGTTAATAACTTACGCCACAGCCCCCTTGTTGCACAGATGTCTTTGATATCACACGTACACGCATCTTTGCAGTGTACACATGGTACCGGGATAATCTCGCCCTCTACTGCTCTTATGATCTGGCCTACCTTGAGGTCTTCTAAAGGAGTCTTAATCATATACCCACCTTTAGGCCCTCTAATGGTTTCTAGGATTTCTGCTTTTTTTAGCAAATGAAAAATCTGCTCTAGGTACCGCTCCGTAACGCCTATGGCCTCTGCCACAATCTTCACATTCCATTTTTCATCCTTGTGTAAAGCCATATACAATAAAGCCTCCACTGCATATCGCCCTTTTGTTGAGATTTTCATCCATACCTCCTACTCGAAAAGTCCTGTCGATAAGTAACGCTCCCCTGTATCAGGTAGTAACGCTACGATGGTCTTCCCTTTATTTTCAGGTCTCTTCGCTAACTCTGTCGCTGCATAAAGCGCTGCGCCTGAAGATATACCCACAAGCACACCTTCTGTCTTGGCTAACTCTTTTGCCCCTAGGAATGCTGCCTCATTAGGAACTGTGAAAATCTCATCTAGAATAGCTGTATTAAGAATGCTTGGCTTAAATCCTGCCCCTATCCCTTGAATCTTGTGTGGTCCTGCCACACCTTTCGTTAATACAGGTGATGCTTCAGGCTCTATCCCTACTATTTGAATGGCTGGGTTATAAGCCTTTAGTACTTCCCCTACACCTGTAATTGTTCCTCCAGTACCAATGCCACCTACATAAATGTCCACCTTACCATCTGTATCTCGTATGATTTCCTGAGCTGTCGTCTTGCGATGTACTTCTGGATTTGCTGGGTTATCGAACTGCCCTGGCATAAAAGCATTTGGCATGCTGGCTACTAGTTCCTCTGCCTTTGCTATGGCACCCTTCATACCTTTGGCCCCTTCTGTCAGTACAATCTCAGCGCCTAATGCCTTAAGGAGATTACGCCTCTCTACACTCATTGTCTCTGGCATCGTAAGGATAATCTTATACCCTTTAGCCGTTGCTACTGCTGCAAGACCTATTCCTGTATTGCCACTTGTAGGCTCTATAATCGTACTGCCTTCTTTGAGAACGCCCCTTGCTTCTGCATCTTCTATCATAGCCGCCCCGATACGGTCCTTCACTGAAGAAAGTGGATTAAAGCTCTCTAATTTCACAAGAATCGTAGCTTCTACTCCTTTTGATTGACTATAATTTTGTACTTCTAATAAAGGTGTGTTGCCTATTAACTCTACTAAATTTTTTGCTATTTTACTCATGGTATTTCCCCCTTTAAAATAATTCACTTAATTCCTATCATCTTAGTAAAGATTATAGTGTCCAATTTTTAAATAGTCAATAGTTTTCTGAAAATATTATATATAAAAAAACCATGTCATTAAAAACATGGTTTTTCACACTTCTCTATTATCCTTCTAAGAAATACATGAGGACAAGAATCACTGCTATCACTACGATATTCCATATAATCGAGGATTTTCTCAGTTCTCTTTCTATGGCACTTCTCTCTTGGTGTGTGCCTATGAGTGGTGCTCTATTCTTTTCTTCATCACGATAAGCTATCCCCTCATAATTCCCTGCATAGACCGCTACATCTGCCATATCTATACGCATAATTTCCATTGGATGAATGTACATGCCTTTTGAAATATCTTGGTTCATGCCCCAGTCTTGGATTAGCTCCACACGACCACTTTCACTATGTTCATAAACTGTATACGTACACACTCTTCCTAATCCTAAATAGACCTGCCCTTCCTGTTCTATCACTTCTGCGCAGCCTTCTTCGGTCTTTATATAGCCCGTATGCTCTAGTAATCCTCTTCTTTCTTCTGTCCAGAAGCCATCTCCTACATAGAACAGAAACTTCTCCCTGATGTTATTCACCATCAACCATATGGTTAAATCCGACGTAGTCTCATCTAGATAATACTCTGTCCAACTTTCATTTCTTTCCCTATCTTGAAAGGTTACTTTTCCTTTAATGCTGTATTCTCTCCCACGAAGCCTTATGATATCACCTACATCATAATAAAAGCTTGTAATCCCCATATGTACATCCCCCTACTTACCTAAATGTTTATTTGTTTCCTTTATGCCTTTCATCACAGTATTAGCAGAAGCTAGCCCTCTTTCTTCTAGGCTAGCTTCTGTTCATTACTTTATCTTCATCATTTACGGTATTACTCTACGATAATAGGTAGATTGCTTAGATTATTGGATTCATCACCATCTGCTAATGAACGAATGTAAGGTTGTCCTTTTTTAGATGTGGATACCCCCACATGCTCAAGTTCATTGGCTGATGCCATTTGTATAGCTTGTTCCATAGATACGCGGCTACCATCTGATAATTCATAGCCTACGACTTCTTGGTCGTGCTTAACCACTTTTGCGATACTCTTAGCTCCTATACCACCTTCAGATACGATAGCATTTGCATTTTGAGCTAATAAGTTTGTGAGTGCCTCTTGGTCTTTGTTGTTTGTTTCCATGATTATCACCTCACTATTAGTATCGTATCCTCACCTTTTACTATACTTTATAAGCGGTGGTAATTTCTTACACCTCGTCACTAAAAACCACACAATTTTTTGATTGATTCTTTCCTTTGTAAAGATTATCATCTGCTTCTTTTATGTGCTTATCTAGGTCTAACGTCTCTAGCATACTTACACCTATCGTCACAAAATACTGCATACATTTTTCTGCTCCTAGACAATAAGGTGTCTCCCTAATGGTCTGTAATATCTTTTGAGCGATGGCCCTTACCTTATCTTCTGACATATACTTCAGCACCACCACAAATTCTTCGCCGCCGTATCTGCTTACGATCCCATCTCC
>JBOFIT010000212.1:0-10876 GCA_051650305.1 Cellulosilyticaceae bacterium | reverse complement strand
TACCTGTACCTGGAGGTCCTACAAGTAGGACACCTTTTGGTATCTTCGCACCAATATCTGTATACTTCTTAGGATTCTTAAGGAAGTCTACAAGTTCTGCTACTTCTTCTTTTTCTTCATCAAGACCTGCTACATCTTTAAATGTAGTAGAGCCTTTCTCATCAATAGACATCTTCGCCTTACTCTTGCCAAATGACATGACACGGCCACCGCCGCCACCACCTTGCATTTGATTCATGAAGAATACCATGATGAAGATGAACATCCCTACGATTAGGACAATCTGTAGGATTGGGAAGAACATACTTGGTTGTTCTTCATATGTTCTTGGATTAAGTGCTTCTTGTGTTTCTATTGGTAAGCTATCAAAGAAGCTCATGAATGATATTTGATCTACTTGTACTGTAGAGCGTTGTGTTGTCCCTTTTGGTAGAACAGTTACATATGCCACCCCTCCACTAGATAGTTCAACACTCATTTCTTCTATTTTATTGTTAATAATATCTGCTTTTAAGTTACCATATTTATAAGTCGGTAGCTTCTCACTTAAAGAACCATTTGCTCCGAAAAGCACTGCTACAAAAAGCACCCCAACTATAATAAGGTATAACATACTACCTTTCATTTTACCTTTCAACAATCTCATCCTCCTTCCTTTTTTAAAGACTCTGTATTATTCTCCTACGTTTACTGCAATGTAAGGAAGGTTTCTATAAAATTGTTGATAATCTAGTCCATATCCTATTACAAAGCTATCTGGTATTGTAAAGCCTATATAATCGACGTCTACATCTACCACACGTTGGTCTGGTTTGTCTAAAAGTGTACATATCTTAACACTTTTTGGATTTCTACTTTCTAGAAGATTCTTTAAGTAGCTAAGTGTACGTCCAGAATCAATGATATCTTCTACAATAAGTACGTCTTTACCATCTATTGGTTCATCTAAATCTTTAAGGATTTTTACGATACCTGAACTTTTGTATTCATCCCCATAGCTTGATACTGCCATGAATTCCATTTTCATTGGTACACTTACACGCTTCGCAAGGTCTGTCATAAACATAACGCCACCTTTTAATACACAAAGCATGATGATTTCTTTTCCTTCGTAATCTCTAGAGATTTGCTCTCCAAGCTCTTCTATTCTTCTTTGTAGATCTTGTTCATTTATAAGTGTTTCTAAATTTAACATAATCCCTCCTGAGCAGTTTGTTTAGTAATTTTAATTTCGAGTATGTTGTTTGTTTTAGGTACGACAAAATACTTGCTACTGAGCCTTGACCCCACAATCCACACTACCTCTTCTTTATCTACAATGAGAGGCATGGTGTCGCGTTGTTGTTGTGGTATTTTCTCGTCGATAAAAAACTTCTTAAGTTTTTTCTTTCCACCTTTTAATGTAATAACATCTGAAGGCTTACGGGTTCTTAAAAGCAAGTTGTCTTTTATTTTATCATAATCAACATATTTAGTATACATGTTTTCCTTGCTTTCTTCAAATGTTTTGCAACTACATAAAGTAAGTTCAATCTGCAAATTCAACGCTTCAATACTATTTTTCCCTAATACAAGCGGAATATGATAACCTTCTTCATTAACTTCTAATTGCTTTTGGATGATTAAGGTATCATAAGACTTCTTGACCACTATATCATAAGGTAAATGTACTTCTTTGCCCGTTTGCTTCATCATAAGTTCCATACAACTTTGGACATGTACTTGCATGATGTCTTTCTGAGCATTAGCAACCTTCGTCAGGATATTATATAGAAGTTTCTTTTGCATATAGGTTTTTTCTTTTAGTATTGTTGGAATTTGCAACGTACACCTTTGATTCTCCCAGGTGGTACTTTCATGCAGGCGTTTCTCTGCATAATCTTCGATAAACTCCGATGCTTCTTGATAAAGTTCCCCTTGTCTAAACAAGGTTTCCTGTACCCCTTCATTAAAGTGTTCTTCTATATAGGGAATGCATTGCAGACGCATTTTATTACGTGTATAAACTGGCATAAAGTTTGTATGGTCATCATAATACGTCAGTTGCTTATACTTACAGTAGCTCTCAATTTCTTGGCGACTTAAGCATAAGATTGGACGAATAATCCTGTCTCTTTTTGCCTGTATACCCCCTAACCCTTTCATATCTGAACCTCTTATAAAATGCATCAACATCGTCTCTGCTTGGTCATTGGCATTATGTGCTGTAGCTATCTTATCATTAAGATTTGTTAAAGATATAAAGAAATCATATCTTTCCTTGCGCCCAGCTTCTTCTTCCGATAATTTTTGCGTGCTCGCTAAGTCACTTATATTACACCTATGGATAAAACACGGAATATGCCGTGCCTCACACCATTCTTTTACATGCTGTTCATCTCTATCGGCTTCTTTACGAAGTCCATGATTAATATGTGCTACCTTGAGTTGTATGCCATACTTGTCTTGGTAGGTATACAGAAAATCTATAAGCATCATTGAATCTGCGCCACCAGATACGCCCACGACAATCGTATCTCCCGATTGTATAAGTTGCTTATTTTTAATGAAATGATGGGCTTTTTTTTCGATTAATGTAAGCATTTGTCTATCCTTCCCTTGTTGTTTCGTGCATTATAAATTATACCCTAATCTATACAATTGTCATACTCTTTTAATGATAAAAAAATAAGGCATACTTTTCTCGGTATACCTCGTTTTTTTAAAGTAGTATATAAATGCAAGTCACAACACCTAGCAAACCAATGCTACCCCAGAAGAAATAATCAATCCATCTCTTGGCCGATTCATTGGCTCTAGCATTCTGAGCCCCTTGCTTCGCCTCATAATAACTTAAAGGGCCTCTAAGCTTCATTTGCTTTTCTAAAAGTTCTTCTGCATAATGTACCAAGTTCAATGAGCTTGGTGCCTGCGTCACTTCATCCCGTAGCACAAAAACTGCTTCTTTATACCAATCACTTTGCTCACCATGTACACGTATTCGCCGTTCCATCCCTTACTCCTTTTGTCTTTGGTGTTTAAAGTGTTCCACATTTTTGGTTTTTTATACAGTTTATTTTGCTATTCCTAGTTCCTCCATAGGATCTTGCCAAATTTTAGCTACTACAATGGTCATATCATCTCTTTCTTTTACCCCTAGCAATGCTTTGCTTTTTTCCATCAAGTATGCTGCCATATACTGTGGGTCACCCACATCTACTTCTTTTATAAAGTGCTTAAAGGTTTCTTCTTTACCAAGTACATCTTCTGGCGTTTGTAAAATGCCGTCTGTCACCATAATAATCATATCGCCTGATTCAAGCTGGATTTTCTTACTTTCTACATCCACATCTTTCAAGATGCCTACCGGTAAAGTAGATGTCCTAACCGTTAGCACCTCTCCTTTTCGGAGTATAAAACTGGTGGATGCACCTGCCTTTAGAAATTCTGCAATCCCTGTCTGCTGGTCGATAAGGGTAATGTCCATAGTGGAGAAGACTTCTTCATCCGACTTCAAGATCAGTGCTGCATTAATCATACGAATGGCCAAGTCTCTTCTAAAGCCTGATTCCATAAAGTCTTCTAGCATTTCCATAGCAGCTGCACTTTCTTCATAAGCTAGTACGCCACTGCCCATACCATCCGCCACTGCGAGTAAATACTGATTGTCTTGGAGTTCCATAAATGTATGGACATCTCCAGACACCCCTCCCTTTGCACAGATGGCACTTCCTGAAGTTACATGATACATATGACGAATGCCGAATTTGTAATGGCATCCTTTTTCGCTACACTCATGTTTTTCTAGTACGACTTTATACCCTACTATTTTTTCTATTTGCTTAGTCAGTAGGCTCACTACCTGTGTATTTTGTTTGCAATAAGGGGTATGTACATCAATACAGTACGCTTTCCCTTTATTTTCAATGACCATTACATCTTTTATTTTGATGCCCTCTGCCTTGATGCTTTCTTTTAAATATTTTTCCTTTTCTTTATCAAAATAGAGTTCTTTATCGACATCGTGAATCAAGTCTTTAAGAGTCTCTGCTACGGCACGCAACTCTTCAGCTACTAATTCTCTATTTTCTAGGAATTTATTTTGCCACATAAGGTCTTGCTTCAGTAAATCTAATTTATAGCTTAGTACATAAGCAAAATTATCTGCATGAATACAATGCTTCACAAACTCCTCTGGTATATCTCCCTTGCTGATAAAGCCCTTTTTCTCAATAGCCCCTATCATTTGATACGCTTGTGCATAAGTGTTTTTCAAATCTTGCTCCCAACAAAAATGACGCATCGAACAACTCTCACATAATTTTTCTGCGGTATCCTCTATAAGTCCATTGATCATCTTAGGGGTATAGTCCGCATTTCTTTCTTGTAGCTTTTGAAAGCTTTTCCCCAGCTTCTCAAACCCACTGACCACATGCTTTAAACGGTCCGTCATGATGTGCTGCACCCTTAGCAGATGTTCTTTTTCTTTCACTTCAGTATTTTTCTCTGGGAACCAATGGGCCATCCCAAAGTAATGTTTTGGAATAAGCAGACTGATGATACTTGCTCCTATGTAAGCTGCGATTAAGGATTCATTCATCTGATAATCATTAAAGACGATAAACCCTAATACTTGTCCGATTCCTATCCCTATAATGGTTCCTATGCGTCCAAGTGGTAAGAATAGGCCGCCTAATATAGCCGCTAATCCATAAACGCCTATGAGTTCTGGCGAGATATACCCTATCATCGCTAGCACACTACCTATAACGACACTAATAGTCACCCCTACATTAATGCCCCCTAGATAAATGACACCAATCATCACTATAAACGTTAAAATATCTTTAAAGTAGACTTCTTTAACTACTGGCATTTTAATAAAGAAGTCCACAAACCCGCCTAAAATACATGCAAAAATAAAAATCATACTGGTAGCTTCTCTCGTGGTAAGTGGCGTTGTACGTTCTTCCTTAAGCACTTCTACCCCGTAGAAAAGGATGAGGCAACACCCTGCTCCAACGACTGCTTCAAAGCTAGTCATCGCTAGACTATACCAGCTAAACCCTTGAATAAGGCTTGCGATTACATCCACCACTAAAATACTGATACTAACGACTGCCATCTGATTCTTTATGGTCAGTTTATTTCCCACCGACACCATATACTCTCTTATGACTGCCACTAGCATAAACATAAAGATGTACTTAATGGTCTCTACTCTAAAACTCGTCAGTGAAATAATACCGCATGTCGCAAAAAGCCAGCTCCATTTTCTTATTGCCTTATTAAAAAACAGCGTTCCCACATAAGCTACCCCTACGGTGTAATATATTTCTCCAACACCTATGCGCGCCATTAAAAAAGCTAGTAAACAAAGTATTATTTCCACTCTTTTCATGCCTACTTTACTTGGCTTTTCATCATTCGTCATTTTATTTTTCATTTTCTTCCCTCCTACACTTCTTTCATTATAGAGATACCTTCTTGAAATATTTGTAAATATCTGTATGCTTTTCCATAAAAGTTTTAGACATTTTTAGCTGACATTCTCTCTTATTTTCAAGTGTATATAGGGTTATACCCCATTATTTTAAAATAAAGCTTTGGTGGTATTTTTGTAGAAAGAGGGATATTATAGCCGCTAATACCCCCATCGATTGAGTGTTGTGCCACAAGGACATCTGCGATTTCTTGCTTCGTATCATCTTTATAGATAAGTTCCATCACCAACATACTATGTGTCGTTTTTTCTAATGTTCCTAGTTGGATGACATCTCCTGGCACCATATGTTGTAAATCTGAAAGTTTTGCCACTAAGCCGTAGCCTTTATTATTCAACATATAGAATTTAAAGGCATCAGCACTTGTCCAACTAGGTGTTCGGTAGTCATCTGAATACCAGTACCATTTTTTCATGACGTCTTCCCCTTGGTTATCAAAAGGAATATTCCCTGCATAAAGACACTGGGATACAAAATTTGTACAATCTCCACCATAGCCGCCATAATACTTCCATTTCTGGGTATTGGGTGTGATGGCATATTGCTTTGCATAAGCTACTGCTTTTTCTCTGTCATACGTACCTTTTACTTCTTTTTCCTCTTTTCTTTCTCTCATGAGCCCTCTTTCTTGTCTTCTCTTTTTTTTGCCTTTGCTTTCAATTCTGTATATTTCTTCATCGACTTTGTTCTCTATATACCATCTCTTGTATTTACTTGTCAGTTCTATTTCCTGATAGCCACTGCATAAGATGGTACCTGGTGTATACCCCTCATAATCCATTCGACTATAAACTTTCAGTCCCACTCTTGCACTCATCCCATAAATCACAATGGAATGCCATTCGATAGTGATTTGTGGTTGCTGAAAAAGTAGCGATAACGGCTGTTCCTTATTATGCTCTATTTGATTTCGTAGCAGCATCCACTCTTTTTTATACAGCTTATTGCCCCTAAAAGTAGTAGCAAAAAAATGTTGCATTTTATAAGGATTGCTATTTTGTTGTCCTAGCATTTCATAGTATACCCTGTAGTATTGTTGGATTATTTCTCTTATTTGGGTCCACGCATCAGCCACATCCTCACCCCTTCCTTTTTGTTTATCCTATGTATGACACCAAGTTATTATCAGTATTTTATGCCTTTGTTTTACAATCTTCCTAAGAAATGTTAAGATGGAAACATATCATATTTAAAAGGAGAACTTCTATGAATGAAAAATTAATCGCAAAAGTTGACGGCAGAATGATTACTGAAGCTGACCTCAATGCACTTATCCAAAACTTAGGCCCTAATGCATCACGTTTTGCAAATGCAGATGGTCGCAAAAAACTTATCGAAGAACTTGTTACACAAGAACTTTTCTACTCTGATGCTGTAGAAAATGGCTTAGACAAAGAAGAAGCTTTCGTTGTAGCTTTAGAGCAAATGAAGAGCAATCTTCTTAAGCAATATGCACTTAACAAACTTCTTTCTAACATCACTGTTTCTGACGAAGAAGCACGTGCACACTTCGATCAAAACCCTGATATGTTCAAAGCACAACCTTCTGCTCGTGCTAGCCATATCTTAGTTCAAACACAAGAAGAAGCTGATAGTATCGCAAAAGAAATCGCAGAAGGTCTTGCATTTGAAGATGCTGCTGTAAAATACTCACTTTGTCCTTCAAAAGAAAGAGGCGGTGATTTAGGAGAATTCAGCACTGGTCAAATGGTTCCTGAATTTGAGCAAGCTGTATTTGCTATGAAAGATGGCGATATTTCTGCTCCTGTACAAACACAATTTGGTTTCCACTTAATCAAAGCTGTAGCAATCAAAGATGCACCAGAAGTTAAATTCGAAGAAGTAATTGACCAAGTGAAAAACTACTGTGCTTCTGTAAAAACAAATGTTGTTTATGCTGAAAAGCAAGCAGAACTTAAACAAAAATACGCTGTAGAAATGATCGAAGCTTAAAATAAAAAAATGCCGTAAGACGTGTCGTCTACGGCATTTTTGTTTATTTTGTATATTTTTTATTTATTTTATTGTATTTTTTCAGAACTCTATGCTGTTGACATTTGTTTGTACTCTTGTTTATAATACTAACTAATTACATAACTTAAAAGCTTTGAAAAGAAGAGTACGTAATGAGGCAATTTACAGAGAACCTGTGTGTGGTGAGAGCAGGCGATTAAGTCATTACTGAAGATGGTCTTGGAGCAGCGTACCGAGGTAGTTTTGGCTACTTAGGCTACGACGGGGGCGCCCGTTATAGCGATAAAGTATAATACACATTGTGTACGTACTTGAGGAGGCTTGTACCGCGAGGTATAAGTGAATAAAGGTGGTAACACGGCGGCTTAAGCCCTCGTCCTTTAATGCATGCATTAAAGGACGAGGGCTTTTTTGATTTTATTTTTAAATTTATTCCATTACTTTATCCGAGGTGACAATCATGATTCGAGCAACTAATCTTACAAAAACTTTTGGGACTTCTACACAGAAACTCAATGTACTAAACAACATCAATCTCCATATTAATCATGGTGATATTACAGGTATCATAGGCCTAAGTGGCGCTGGCAAAAGTACACTCCTTCGCATTATAGGCGGGCTGGATGTACCTACAAGTGGCAACATCATCGTCAACGGCAAAACACTTCTGAACTTGTCCCCTAAAGAAAAAATCAATTTTCATAAAGAAGTGGGTACCGTCTTCCAAGGGTATAACCTGATGCTTCAAAAGACAGTGGCGGAGAATGTAGCACTTCCTCTTGAGATTGATAGACACCCAAAAGACTACATAACAAGAAGAGTCTCTGAGCTTCTCCAACTTGTAGGCCTAGAGGATAAAGCCACAAGCTATCCTAGTAAACTCAGTGGTGGCCAAAAGCAACGTGTGGCTATTGCCCGTGCACTTGCAAACAACCCTAAATTACTTTTATGTGATGAACCTACTTCCGCACTGGACTGCATCACCACGAAAGCCATCTTAGATTTACTGGCACATATTAACAAAACCCTAGGTGTAACCATCGTCATCATTACCCATGATATCGATGTGGTTAAAAGTATATGTACCGATGTGGTGGTACTGCACGAAGCTGAAGTGGCAGAGGCTGGCCCTCTTTCATCTATCCTCGCTCAGGCTACCCATCCCATTACCCAACAATTTCTCATTTAAAGGAGTGACACGATGAATCTATCAACTTATACAGATCTTTTATTACAAGGAACGTTAGAAACGCTCTATATGACAGTACTATCTACCTGCTTCGCTTATATTTTAGGTTTACCGTTAGGTATTCTGATGGTTATTACCCAGCCTGGGCATCTTAGACCTAATCGCTTTATCCAAAGTGTGGTGGGATGGTTTATTAATATCGGTAGATCCATACCTTTTTTAATTCTTATCGTTGCCCTCTTTCCTCTTACAAAAGTTATCGTAGGGAAGAGCATCGGTTCCACAGCCGCTATCGTTCCTTTAGTGATAGGGGCAGCACCTTTTATTGCCAGACTTATCGAAAGTTCTCTTTCCGAGTTAGATATGAGCCTCATTGAATCTGCGCGCGCAATGGGCTGTACGACTTGGCAAGTTATCCATAAAGTAATGCTTCCTGAAGCACTTCCATCTATCGTCCGTGGCCTATCTATTTCTATGATTACACTCATTGGTTACTCAGCTATGGCTGGTACTGTTGGTGGAGGCGGCCTTGGTGATATCGCCATTCGTTATGGCTATCACCGCTATGACTACTCAGTAATGCTCCTTACAATTATTATTCTTATCTTACTTGTACAAAGCATTCAACTCATTTTTAACACTTTAGCAAATAAGTTAGACAAGAAAAAAAACTAAATCAAATAATTTTATAAATCGAAAGGATGATTTTATCATGAAAAAATTAACTCAAACACTCGTTACACTTTCTCTTGCACTTATAGCCCTTACTGGCTGTACCTCTAACGCTTCAAAAAATACGACAACACTTACAGTAGGTGCATCACCTGTACCTCACGCTGAAATCCTTGAATATGCCAAGCCACTTCTTGCTGAGGAAGGCATTACCTTAGACATTAAAGTCTTTACAGATTATGTCCTTCCAAACACAGCCCTTGAGAGTGGTGACTTAGATGCGAACTACTTCCAGCATCAACCTTACCTCGATTCCTTTAATGAAAACAATGGTACTTCTATCGTTTCTGTGGCATCTATCCACTTTGAACCACTAGGTATCTATCCTGGTAAAAACACATCTTTAGAAAATATCCAAAAAGGTGCTACCATCGCCCTTCCTAATGACGTGACTAACGAAGCTCGTGCCTTACAACTTCTTGAAAACTTAGAACTCATCACACTTGATGCATCTAAAGGCCTAGAAGCAACGATTCACGACATTACTTCTAACCCTCTAGAACTTCAATTCAAGGAGTTAGAAGCTGCTACAATCCCTCGTGCTTTAGATGATGTGGACTTTGCTGTTATCAATGGTAACTACGCTTTAGATGCTGGCCTTGCAGATCAAGTTCTAGCAAGTGAAGAAAGCTCTTCTGAAGGTGCAAAAACATTTGCAAACATCCTTGCTACACGCGAAGATTCAGTATCTAATGAAAATCTCCAAAAACTTGTAACAATACTCACCAGCGATGAAGTCCAAAACTACATTACTGAACATTATGATGGTGTTGTTGTACCTTTTGAATAATTTTGTACACTTTTTTGACTTCTAAATAATCTTCATAAATGTTACAATATTTAATAGATTAATTAGAAGGAGCGATATTATGTTTGAAAAAGTAAAACCTTATTTAACCTCTAAGTTGGTTCTAGGCGGTGTACTCGTAGTTGCTCTTCTCTCGCTTCTACTTGTACCCCGCCTTTTTATACCTTCTAAACCTGACGAACCAACACCACCTCTACTAGATGCGGCACCTACTTCATCACCTACTGCAACTGAATCTGATGTCGTTTCCACAGATATCCATATCAAAACACTCGAAATACTTATGTTTGAACCTTCTGACCTTATTGATGTGGATAAGTCTGCTACCTTTGATACTATTTCAGTGTTCTTAGATGGTCAGCCTGTACCCATTAACGCCAGACCTTTCAGCTATGAAACACGTGTGTATCTCCCTTTAAGACAAGTAGGCGAAGCGCTTAATGTTAAGGTCGGCTGGAATGTTGAGCATTCTACAGCCATCGTAGAGACCCCGACAGTAAGACTGGAACTTCCTGTTGGCTACAGAAAAGCTAACCGTATCTACAAGAATGATCCTGAGAACGGCGAGCTACTAAGCATTGACCTTACAAGCACTAAAGTAGGTACTATTCTTTATAATGATACCACTTATCTTCCTATTCGCTTTACGGCTGAAGCTTTAGGCTTTAATGTAAAATTCGATGATGGTAA
>JBOFIT010000211.1:0-29636 GCA_051650305.1 Cellulosilyticaceae bacterium | reverse complement strand
TACGTCTGACTAAAGGTTACAGTGCACTGGTAACGCCTTTCGTAGATTCGAAAGGTAACTTTGGTAAAGTGTATTCAAGAGATATGGCTTATGCAGCAGCCAGATATACAGAAGCGAAGCTCAGTAGCATTTGTGAAGAGCTTTTTCGTGATATCGAAGAAAATGCAGTCGCTTTCGTAGATAACTACGATGGCAAGATGAAAGAACCGACGTTACTGCCTGTTACCTTCCCTAATATTTTGGTAAATCCAAATCAAGGGATTGCAGTAGGAATGGCAAGTAATATTTGTAGCTTTAACTTAGAAGAAATTTGTGATGCAACCATTGCAGCGTTAAAATCAGATGACATTGATTTAATGCAGTATATTCAAGGACCTGATTTTTCAACTGGAGGTATCTATCTGCGTCAAGAAGAAGAGCTAAGACAAGTGCTGAATACCGGTAGAGGTTCTTTTAGAGTGCGTGCCAAGTATCGCTATCTCAAAAAAGAAAACTGCATTGAGGTTTATGAGATTCCTTATACGACTACAGTAGAAGCCATCATTGATAAAATAGAAGATGCAGTGAAGGTTGGAAAAATCAAAGAAATCAGCGATGTACGTGATGAAACAGATTTATCAGGTCTGAAATTGACCATTGATTTAAAGCGTTCCACAGATCCAGAACTTCTGATGGAAAAACTCTTCAAGCTCACTACCTTAGAGGATACCTTTAGCTGTAACTTTAATATATTAGTAGATGGTACGCCAAAAGTAATGGGCGTAGAGGAAGTCATCAGAGAATGGATTCGCTTTAGAAAAGATTGCTTGACGAAAAAATACCAGTACAATATCGAGAAGATGCAAAATAGACATCATCTTTTAATGGGTCTTAAAAGTATTTTATTAGATATTGATCATGCGATCGAAATCATTCGTCATACAGAAAAAGAAAATCAAGTTATTCCAAAGCTGATGCAGGCTTTTAGCTTGACTGAAATGCAAGCAGAATACGTGGCAGAGATTAAATTACGCCATTTAAACCAGCAGTACATTATGAATACGTTACAAGACATCGAAAAGCTAGAAAAAGAAATCGCACGACTTCAAGAAATCATCGAAAGTGATGCAAAGCTTAAAAAAGTAATCACAGATGAACTGAAGCAAACAAAGAAAAAATACAGTTTGCCACGTGCGACAGAAATTGGTGCACCATCTGAAAAGAAAATCATCACACAGGATTTACTGATTGAAGATTATAACGTTAAAGTCTTTATCACAGAACACCAATACTTAAAGAAAATCTCCTTGGTATCCTTACGTAGTAGTGGTGATCAGAAGCTTAAAGACAATGATCGCATCACACAAGAGATGGAAGCATCTAACAAAAGTGATATTCTCTTCTTTACAGATAAATGTAATGTGTATAAAATGAAATTGCATGAGATTGAAGATTGCAAAGCAAGTCAATATGGTGTTTATTTACCAAATATACTTGATTTAGAACCAGATGAGACCATTCTTTACGTTTGCACAACCACAGATTATAGTGGCTGGGTACTTATAGGATTTGACTCAGGTAAGATTACCCGTGTGCCATTACAAGCTTATGAGACAAAGACAAACCGTAAAAAGCTTGTGAAAGCATACTATACCAAAACACCTTGTGTAGGTATGTGCTTTATCCAAGAGGAAACATTTATCAAGCTGACACGAACGGATGAGCGTTGGGCCGTTGTCCATACCGCACAAATCGAAGAAAAAATCAAGAGAGATAGTCCAGGGGTTCATGTGATGAACGTGACCAAGAAACACAAAATGAAACACTTAGACCTTGCTGAAGGGGAAGAAGAAATGCTTGCAACCATTCAAGCAAAGACGATTCCAACTATAGGTAAAACTTCAGATGCACAATTTTTGATAGAATAGAGGGGAAAAGATGAGAGAGGCATTAAAACAATGCAATAAAATCGTTGTCAAGATAGGTACATCTTCTTTGACACATCCAAATGGTAAGACCAACTTAAATAAAATGGAAAAGCTTGCAAGGGTACTTACTGACTTAAATCACCAAGGTAAGGAAATAATACTTGTATCATCAGGTGCCATTGGTGTAGGTGCAAGACGTATGCAACTTAAAGAAAGACCGCAAGCGTTAGAACTTAAGCAAGCGACAGCAGCCATTGGCCAAGCGATTTTAATGCAGATTTATGAAAAATTCTTTGGTGAATACAACCAAGTGATTGCACAAGTGCTTCTTACAAAAGATGTAATAGAAGACCCTATAAAAAAACAAAATGCAAAAAATACCTTATCAACATTAGTGGATTTAGACGTTATACCAGTTATTAATGAAAATGACTGTATATCAACGGCTCAAATTGAAGGCTACCGTTTTGGTGATAACGATACGTTATCAGCCATGGTAGCACAATTAGTAGGCGCAGACCTTCTGATTCTTCTGACAGATATTGATGGGCTTTATACAGATAACCCAAAAGAAAATCCAGATGCAGTCTTAATTAAGACAGTGGAGGAAATTACAGAAGAAGTAGAAGGCTTAGGAAAAGATGCAGGTTCAGCATTTGGAACAGGTGGTATGGCTACTAAAATTACAGCTGCAAAAATTGCCAAATCATGTGGCACCCATACAGTGGTAGCACTAGGAGATGATATATCAATCCTTTATCAAGTACTAGAAGGCGAAGATGTAGGCACATGGTTTGTAGGCAAATAAAGAAAGGATGACAACAATGGAAATGGACGCACTGATTGCACGTATCAATGTACTTGCAAATAAGAAAAAAACAGAGGGACTTACACCAGATGAATTAGAGGAGCAAAAAGGCTTACGCGAACAGTACTTAAATGTCTTTCGCTCAAACTTTAAAAACCAATTGGCAAACACGAAGATTAAAACGCCAGATGGTGAGCTTCATCCATTACAGTACAAACCTTCAACAAAACATTAATGAAAAGATGGACCATGTGTCCATCTTTTTTGTTATAAAAAGAATGGCTTAACTAGACGTAAAGGTAGGATTAGTGTACAATAAGAACAAATGTTCTTGGTAGAAGGAGTTAATATGATTGCATATTTAAATGGACAGATTGTAAGTATCGAAGAAAATAGTGTCATTATAGAAGTAGGCAATATTGGTTATGAAGTTTTTATGCCTTACACACATGGCTTAGCACCAGCAACCATTGGTGAAAGTGTAAGGGTTTACGTGTTTGAACATATAAAAGAAGATGCCTATGACCTTTATGGATTTATTAATAAAGTACAGAAAAACCTTTTTAAAAAGCTTATTAGTGTCAATGGCATTGGCCCTAAAAGTGCTTTGCAAATTTTAAATATGTATCCAGATGATGAACTGATGCAGATTATTTTAAATGCAGATAGTAAAGCCCTTAGCAAAGTAAGTGGCATCGGACCTAAAACAGCACAGCGTGTCATACTGGAACTTAAAGATAGTATGAGTAAAATGGTAAGCGTCGACTTAGATGCACTTACTTTTGGACTTGCACCAGAAAAAGAAGACCATCAAGAAGAGGCTATTGAAGCACTTGGTGCTTTAGGCTATCAACAAGCAGAAGCCAGAAAAGCTGTGAAAGCAATCTTTGATTATGAGGATGATACAGAGACTTTAATCAAAAAAGCACTTCAGCTCTTAATGGGTTAAGAAGGGAGGATCTAAGTGGGAAAGCGTATTGTTTCAGCAGATTTGCAATTAGAAGATTATGAAATAGAAGCAAGTATAAGACCTCTTACGTTGGCAGAATACGTGGGGCAAAGTAAGATTAAAGAAGCGATGAGTATTTTTATTCAAGCGGCGAAAATGCGTGGGGAAAGTCTTGACCATGTGCTGCTTTATGGACCGCCAGGACTTGGGAAAACCACCCTTGCTGGGGTAATCGCCAATGAAATGGGGGTAAAGCTTAAGGTGACTTCAGGACCAGCCATTGAAAAACCAGGGGATATCGCAGCCATACTTAATAATTTACAGCCAGGCGACATTCTGTTTATCGATGAGATTCACCGTATGCCAAAGCATATTGAAGAAGTACTGTATTCTGCCATGGAGGACTTTGCCATCGATATTGTGGTGGGGAAAGGACCAACAGCAAAATCAATCCGTCTGACGTTGCCGACTTTTACTTTAGTAGGTGCAACGACCCGTGCAGGGATGCTTAGTTCACCTCTTAGAGACCGCTTTGGGATTATGCAACGCTTGGAGTATTACACCTTAGAAGAATTAACACAGATTATTTGTCGTACTTCACGCCTTTTAAAGACAGAGATTTTACCTGAAGGGGCACAAGCACTTGCAAAATGCGCCAGAGGAACGCCACGACTTGCCAATAGACTTTTAAAGCGTGTAAGAGATATTGCCCTTATCAAGTATAAGGAGACTATTGATGAAGAGACGGCAGCCAGTGCGCTAAAGCTGTTACAGATTGATACCAATGGCTTAGATGAGCTAGATAGACGCTTGCTACTAACCATTGCCACACATTTTAAAGGAGGCCCAGTAGGACTAGAGACACTAGCAGCCACACTGGGAGAAGAAAAGGATACTTTAGAAGATGTGTATGAACCATTTCTTATGCAACAAGGTTTACTGCAACGCACCCCAAGAGGGCGTATGCTGACACCTAGTGCATGGGATGTGTTAGAAATAGATGCACCGTAGTTTTTTCTAGGAAGCTATGCTATAATGTCATAAAACCTAAAAGACGAGTGGATAGAGGGTGACGGGGATGGAAAAAAATAAAATACAAGTAACTATTGGTGGCAATACCTACGCATTACAAGGGACTGAATCAAAAGAACATATACAAAAAGTAGCCCATCTCATCAATGAACAAATCAAAGGGATTCAAAAGAAAGACTTTAATCATCAGTTAAGTAACTCAGGGGTCCATATGTTAGCAGCCGTTCAGTTGGCGGATGAGTACCTTAAATTGAAAGACACATTTGAAGCCTATGAAAAAGAGCTTGAGACATGCAATCACGAGAATATGCTCCTGAGAGAGCGTATGGATGAAATGGCGCTAGAAATAAGTGACCTAAGGGTTAAGAAACGTTCAACATAGACATACTAATGGATAAGACTAGTGGACAAGCAAAAGGGAAGAGTTATCTTCCCTTTTGTTACTTGTCCAATCAGAAAGGAAAACAACGTGAAGAAGATTGAATTATTAGCACCTGTTGGAAAAATGGAAAATGCACTGGCAGCTATAGAAAATGGCGCCAATGCTATTTTTGTAGGAGGCAAGGCGTTTAATGCCAGACAATATGCAGACAACTTTGAAAGTGATGAACTTGAAAAGATTGTTCATTACTGCAAACTAAGAGGTGTGGAAACACATATTACAGTCAATACCTTAATAAAAGAAGCAGAATTACAAGATTTGATGACGTACTTAGGTTACTTAGAAGCCCTTCAAGTAGATGCGGTTATTGTGCAGGACTTTGGTGTGGCAAAGCTCATTAAAGAGCATTTCCCCAACCTCACCATGCATGCAAGTACACAAATGACTGCCCACAGTCTAGAAGATGTGAAGTTTCTAGAGCAATGCGGCTTTCAACGTGTGGTGCTTTCAAGAGAACTCCAATTAGAAGAGATTCGTTTTATTAAAGCCAATACATCAGTAGAAATCGAGAGCTTCGTTCATGGTGCCTTATGTTATTCCTACTCAGGACAATGCTTACTCAGTAGCTTAATTGGTGGACGTAGTGGTAATAGAGGACGTTGTGCACAGCCTTGCCGTATGACGTATAGTTTGTATGAAGGTGGGGAGCGCATCTTAGAGGAACTCTACTTAATGAGTCCAAAAGATATCTGTACCTTATCCATCTTACCAGAGCTTATAGCCTGTGGGATTGATTCGTTCAAAATCGAAGGACGTATGAAATCACCAGAATACGTGGCATCTGTTACGAAGATTTATCGTAAGTACATCGATTTAGCCATCCAAGATCCAGCCCATTACAAAGTAGAGGAAGAAGATTTACACACACTCCAATCAATCTTCAATAGAGGAGGTTTCTCAGAAGGGTACTACCATCAAAAAGCAGGGAAGACCATGCTTACAGAAAAGACCCCTAAAAACATCGGCTTGCATATCGGGCATGTGGTGAAGTATAACCCTAAAAAGAAATTAGCTACTTTTTATACCAATAAAGAGCTTCATCCAGGCGATGGCCTAGAGATTTGGAATACGAAAAAGCATACAGGTGCAGGGATTTGTAAAGTCTATCCAAAAGGTGAAGAATTCACCCTTCAGGTAGAAGGCTGGGTGGATGAAGGCAGTCCAGTGTATTTGTCTAAAAATCATGAGCTTCTTAAGAGTCTTAAGAAAACCTATGAAAAATCGGTGCGTAAGCTTCCGATAGCTGGAAAAGTAGAAGGCTGTATTGGTGAGCCTTTACGTTTCACACTCACGTATAAAGAACATCAAGTAACCGTAGAGGGCGAAGTATTACAAGCAGCAGAAAATAAGCCACTGACAGAAGAAGCAGCGACTAAGCAATTAAGTAAATTAGGCAGTACGCCTTTTGTCTTTGAAACATTAGAGGTTCTATGGCCAGACAATGCCTATATGAACGTTAGTGGACTGAATGCACTACGCCGTGAAGCAGTAGAGCAACTTGAAGTACAATTATGTGCATTAGGTGACCAGAAGCAGTTGACTTATGAAAAGCCTACCTTTGTGAACAACGCTACAGCAACACAAACAGTGGCACAAGTGCGTACGATGGCACAATTACAAGCCTGCTTAACAAGTGATGACATTGATGAGATTTACTGGGAGTGGCAGTATGATGATGAAAAGGCGAAGGAAGTATTAGCTTATTGTCAAGAGAAGGCGAAGCCACTTTACTTAGTGTTACCAGCCATTATGAAGAATGAAACGTGGCAAAACTACGGTGATGACCTTAAGCAATGGGAAGATACAGCTATAGCAGGTTATGTGGTACGTACGTACGGTGCATTTAGACAAGTAAGTCAGAGTCCAAAAGAGAAAATCATTGATTACACATTAAATATCATGAACAATGAAAATACAGCCCATTGGTTAGCAAAAGGTGCTACAGTTGTGACACCATCTCTAGAACTTTCAAAAGAAGAATTACTAGCGTTAGATGGACCACTGGAAAAAATCATTTATGGACATATGCCAGTGATGACTACAGAGCAATGTATATTAGGAAACTATGGCAAATGTATGAAGCATAAAGCTAAGGTAGGGTCTTATACATTAGAAGACCGTAAACAATGTCAATGGCCGATCGTAACAGACTGTGTAAGTTGTAAGATGCAAGTGCTTATGGAGAAGCCACTTTTACTCCATCCACAAAAAGCTATGGCAGAATTACCGATTACGCGTCATCGACTTGTCTTTACACAAGAAACAAAAGAAGAAGTAGAAGCGGTTTTACAGCATTTATATGAAGACAAACCCCTTCAAAAACCAACTCAATTGGGTATCTTTTTCAAGCCCATTGAATAAAAGGAGAGGATAAAATGGCGTATCTGAATTTGATGATTTTACTCAGCAGATATATTTTCATAGGGTTTGCGATTGTATTTGTCGTCGTAGCCTTTAGTTTCATGAAGCCATTTATAAGTTATAATTTAGGCAAAAACAAACATAAAAATACCTTGCTCTATTTATGTATTAGCTTCTTTCATTTAGGAGCGACGTGTATTCTTATAGGGAAAACCGCAGATCCGATGATACAGAAAGAAATACTCCTGAATAGCGTGGTGGTTTTTAGTGTTATTACCGTTACCAGATGGGTGATTATGTGGTTTAAGAGGCAGGATCAGCTTGTGTTATGGCATCTCATTTTCTTTCTAATGGATGTAGGGTATATTATGCTTGAGCGATTAGAGCATGGTGAAGCCACAAAACAAGTAGGGTGGATTATCATAGGAATCTTGGTAGCACTGGCCTTCCCATACTTATTTAAACCTTTGATTCATCATAAGTATGAGAAACTATATTTGATAGCAACCTTTGTTTTTATAGTGATGCCATTTATTTGGGGCGAGAAAATCTATGGGGCAATCAACTGGGTACAGATAGGTCCTATAGGGTTTCAACCTTCAGAGTTTGCAAAAATCACGTTTATTATGTACCTAGCGAGTGCGCTGCATGACTTTGAAATGAAAGAAAAGCCTTTCAAAACCATTGTACAAATATGTGCATTGGTAGCAGCACTTATTTTAGGCTTAGTGATTCAACGTGACTTAGGAGGTGCTATGTTGTACTTCTTAACCTTCCTGATTCTACTTTATGTAGGTACACGAAAGTCATGGCTTTCACTTTTAGGCTTGGGTGCGGGGGGGTTAGCTGCTGTAGCAGGCTATTTCTTATTTGGGCATGTGCGTATACGTGTAGAAGCGTGGTTGAATCCTTGGGCAGATATAGAAAATAAAGGTTATCAAGTGGTACAAGGGTTATTTGCCATCGGTACATGGGGCTGGCTTGGAAGTGGCCTTACAAGAGGTATACCTGAGCAGATTCCTATCGTTACCACGGACTATATCTTCCCAGCTATCTGTGAAGAGTTCGGCAATATGTTTGGCATTTTGATTTTATTATGTTATTTAGGCATTTTATTGCAAGGGCTTAAAATTGCCCTTGTACAGTTAGATAATTTTTCCGCGATGCTTACCATTGGTATTGTCGTTGTATTTGGGCTTCAGGCACTTATTATATTAGGCGGTGTCCTTAAAGTGATTCCTTTAACGGGTATTACACTGCCATTTGTAAGCTATGGCGGGTCGTCCATGCTTACCAGTCTATCCATGATAGGGATTTTAGGATTCTTACTTTCAAAAACACTTAAGGTGACACGAAAGGAGGATAAGAAAAATGAAAGATCATAAAGCTATTTATAAAATTGCATGGTTTTTTATCGTTGTTTTTGTGGCATTGGTGATTTATATGGGATACTTTACAGTGAGTAAAAGTAAAAGCATCGCTATTCATCCCTACAACAAACGACTGGACCATCTAGAAAATGAAGTGGTACGTGGCACCATTTATGATGCATCAGGAAAAGTGCTAGCGACCACCGAAGAAGATGCACGCGTCTATCCTTATGGTTCGACTTATGCACATGCCATCGGTTATAGTCAACGAGGCAAGTATGGGATAGAAGCCTTGGCCAATGTGGAGCTTCTTTATCCAGATTATCATATCAGCTCGTTGTTCCAGTATGCTTTTAACGGCACAAAATTTCAGGGGCATGATGTGGTCACTACCCTTGATCATCAGTTGCAGGTAGCAGCAGAAGAAGGACTTGGAAAGCGAAAAGGTGCCGTGGTTGTTCTAGAGCCTACTACAGGAAAGATACGTGCTATGTATGCCAATCCTTCATTTGATCCAAATACCATCAAAGAACAATGGGATGAATTAAGTGATGACACCACAAGAAGTCCTCTCCTTAATCGTGCGACACATGGGATGTATCCACCAGCATCTGTTTTTAAGATCATGACGACTATTGCCTACTTAGAAGGTCATCAACCAGATTTTGCGTATACGTGTACAGGTAAGATCGAGAAAAATGGTCACGTGATTCAATGCTACAATGGAACGGCCCATGGCGAGGTAGATTTAAACAGCGCCTTTACCAAATCATGTAATGCCTACTTTATTGCCTTATCAGACAAGGTAAAGCCAGAGGAAGTTCAGCGTGTTAGCGAGCGCCTACTCTTTAATGCACCGTTATCAGATAAGCTGCAGCATAAAGCCAGTAGCATTGCATTAAAGGATGTATCTTCTTTTGATACGTTAGCAGGCTATATTGGACAAGGTAAGACGTTAGTATCGCCCTTGCATATGGCAATGGTTGCAGGGATGATTTATAACGATGGGGTCTTAATGGCGCCGTACCTTGTGGACTACTCCATGGATGAGAAAGGCAATACACGTTACAAGCAGTTGCCGGAGTATAAAGGTGCTTATATAGATGA
The DNA here is from genome assembly GCA_051650305.1 of Cellulosilyticaceae bacterium. GTDB lineage: Bacteria > Bacillota > Clostridia > Lachnospirales > Cellulosilyticaceae > JBOFDK01. The sequence goes on along the minus strand of JBOFIT010000211.1, from coordinate 19,660 downwards.
GACAATCTGTAAAACCCTACAAGAAATGATGGTTCAAGTAGTGGAAGAAGGCACAGCATCACGCATTATCCACGAAGGCATACGTCTAGGTGGAAAGACTGGTACGGCTCAAAATGAGACGGGTAAAGACCATTCGTGGTTTGTAGGATTTGCAGAAGATGAAGAAAAGACACCTATTGCTTTTGCTATTTTAGTAGAACAAGGTGGCAAGGGTGCAAAAGCGTTAGATGTAGCAGACAAACTTATACATGCTTATTTTGATTGAAATTCTCTGATAAACAGGCTATACTAAGTAAAAAGGGGTTTTTTATAGAGAAAGACAGGTGATAGCATGATAAAGACTGTCAGTTGCGGAGGCGTTGTCATCCACAAAGGGAAAATTCTTGTGTTATATAAAGACTACAAACACAAATATGTGGGGTGGGTTCTACCTAAAGGTACAGTTGAAGAAGGGGAAAGTCATGAAGAAACAGCATTAAGAGAAGTGAAAGAAGAATCTGGTGCACATGCTAAAATAGTAAGTTATATCGGATCCAGTGAGTATACTTTCCAAGGGAGAGAGGATCTGGTTCATAAGACGGTGTACTGGTATTTGATGCGTGCAGATAACTTCCATACGAAACCACAAAAAGAAGAGTATTTTATGGATGTGGGGTATTATAAATTCCATGAAGCTTATCATTTAGTGAAATTTTCGGATGAACGCTATATCTTAAAAAAAGCGTATGAGATGTATATGGAAATGAGAAAAAAGAACGAATGGATTCACTATCGCTAAAAGATACTTTCTTATAAGAAGGTATCTTTTTTTTAGGGAAAAAAGGCATAAAAAAAAGAGCATCATGGATGCTCTCGTCAGTGCCGGTAGTGGGACTCGAACCCACACACCCTCACGGATAACAGATTTTGAGTCTGCCTCGTCTGCCAATTCCGACATACCGGCTAGGACTTTATTATCATAGCATAACTGGACATAAGATGCAAGAGAAATACTAGTAAATATTACCTAATATGATGAAATCTCTAAAAACATATGCTATGATAGTAGAGAAGATGAGGTTTACAGAAGAAAAGAGGGATACATTTTGGATGAACAAATTGAAAAAATGTTGATTGAACAAGCGCAAAAAGGCTCGGTAGAGGCTTTTGAAAAGCTAATCATCCACCATGAAAAAACGATTTACGCCATATGCTTACGTATGCTTTGTCATGAGCAAGAAGCTTATGATGCTGCACAAGAAGTATGTGTTAAAATATGGAGACAAATAAAGCACTTCGAGGGGAATGCTAAGTTTACCACTTGGCTTTACCGCATTGCAACCAACCAATGCTTAGATATGCTAAGAAAGCAAAAGCGTAAAGATGAAGTGTCACTTTACCAAGAAAATAAAGAAAAGGGAGAAGTACACCTTCTCGAGCAAGAAGATACGAAAGCTTCAGTGGAAGATCATATGGAACGACTTGCCATGCAAGATGTGATGAGCTTAGCCCTTGGTGAATTAAAAGAAGAATATAGAGAGATTTTAGTCTTAAGAGATATGGAAGGCTATGCTTATGAAGAGATTGCTAGGGTACTTAAGCTCAATAACGGAACAGTAAAGTCCCGTTTATCCCGTGCCAGAATGGCCTTAAAAAAGATTTTAATGCAAAATAAGGAACCTTATGTTTCCTATTTTCGTCAAATCACTAAAAAGGAGGGCAACTTATGAGATGTAATGATTATAACGAACAACTATCGGCATATCTAGATGGTGCATTAAGTGAAGAAGAAGCACACGCACTTACCACACATTTAGAGACATGTGAAAACTGTAAAGAAACATTAGCTGCACTCCAAGTGATTCAAAAGGAACTTCAAAGTATAGATGGGATACAAGTTCCAGCGTCTTTCCATGACCATATGATGGCAAAAGTGAGAGAAGAAAGCAGTCAAGTGCCAAATGAGACCCCTAAAGCAAAGCAAATAGCCTTTAAAAAGATACGACATTTGTGGCCAGTAGCAGCTGCGGCAGTGCTTGTACTTGTCATCAATCAAAACACACCGAAACAAACGATGCCACTGCATGAAACCCAAGGCAATAGTAGCTATATGGCTATAGAGGAGGCACCAACTCCAGTTCAAGCCGAAGAAAACATCGGTGTGATGGAGATGAAGAAGATGCCAGCGACTTTAAGTGCTACGCCTACAATGGACCGTGGTGCAAGTGAGGTAGTATGGTCTATCCAAGTAGAAGATACAGAGCTTTTTGGCGATGAAATGATGGAATGGCTAGAAGTACAAGGCTGTAACGTAGAGTACCTAGAAGCCGACATGACGTATGGTGTGAACTTCCCAAATGAGGAGACAAAGGCAGCCTTTTTAACGTGGGCCACAGAAACACATAACGTGACTGTAAGTGGTGAAGTAGGCACCCCACAATTAAGTATCAAAATTATTATGATGAAGTAAAGGTATTGGGGTTGACAATAACCTTAGTTTTTGCTAAATTAGAGTCAGAATATGGTATTACGTTGAAAAAGAAGAGTAGTAAAACACAAAGGGGTTAAGCGAGATTGGGACAGTGAGAGCCAATTCCTACTGGTTTTATGAAGGCACTTTGGAGTAATGATTGAAAGTGGGATATTGCTTACGATATCCAATAAGGGTGGAACCGCGGAAGTAGACCTTTCGTCCCTTGCATTATGCAAGGGATGAGAGGTTTTTTTATGCTTGCCCTTGTAAACATAAAAAAGGAGGAATAGTTATGCAAGAAAAAAACATGCAACAAGTTGTATCAGTAGCAAAAGCGAGAGGCTTTGTGTATCCAGGCTCTGAAATTTATGGAGGTCTGGCAAATACTTGGGATTACGGCCCATTAGGTGTTGAACTTAAAAATAACGTAAAAAAAGCTTGGTGGAAAAAATTCATCCAAGAAAGTCCATACAATGTAGGTGTAGACTGTGCGATCCTTATGAACCCTCAAGCATGGGTAGCTTCAGGTCACGTAGGTGGCTTTAGTGATCCACTCATGGACTGTAAAGAATGTAAAGAGCGTTTTAGAGCAGATAAACTTATCGAAGACTTTATGCAAGCACAAGGTAACGAACAAGTTGTAGATGGTTGGTCAAATGAGCAGATGAAAGCGTACATCGATGAGCATAACATCAATTGTCCAAGTTGTGGCGCTCATAACTTCACAGACATCAGACAATTCAACCTTATGTTCAAGACTTTCCAAGGGGTTACAGAAGACTCTAAAAACGTTGTATACCTTCGTCCAGAAACAGCACAAGGTATCTTCGTAAACTTCAAAAATGTACAACGTACAAGCAGAAAGAAAGTACCATTTGGTATCGGCCAAGTTGGTAAGTCTTTCAGAAATGAGATTACACCAGGTAACTTCATCTTCAGAACACGTGAGTTCGAACAAATGGAACTTGAATTCTTCTGTGCACCAGGCACAGACCTTGAGTGGTTTGGTTACTGGAAAGATTACTGTAAAAACTGGTTATTAAACTTAGGTGTGACAGAAGACCATATGCGTATTCGTGACCACTCTGCAGAAGAGTTATCACACTACAGTAATGCAACTTCAGATATCGAATTCTTATTCCCATTTGGTTGGGGAGAGCTTTGGGGGATAGCTGACCGTACAGACTATGACCTTAAGCAACATCAACAACATTCTGGTCAAGATATGACATACTTTGATCCAACAACAAATGAAAAGTATGTACCATACTGTATCGAACCATCATTAGGTGCAGACCGTGTGACACTTGCATTCCTTTGTGAAGCATATGATGAAGAAGCATTAGAAGATGGTGACACAAGAACAGTCTTCAGATTCCATCCAGCTTTAGCACCAGTAAAAGCGGCTATCTTACCACTTTCTAAGAAATTATCAGAGCAAGCTACAGAAGTTTACCAAACACTTGCGAAACACTTCAATGTAGAATACGATGAAGCAGGTTCTATCGGTAAGCGTTATAGAAGACAAGATGAGATTGGTACACCATTCTGTATTACATTTGATTTTGATTCATTAGAAGATGGTATGGTGACAGTACGTGATCGTGACACAATGGCACAAGAACGTATCGCTATCGTAGAATTAGTTCATTACATCCAAGATAAAATGGCATTTTAATGTGGCCTAAGACCTTGCAAATAGTTTATTTGCAAGGTCTTTATTTTTTGTAAAATTACAGTTTTCTAAAAATAAAAAATATACACTTGCATATTTATTTGAGAAAAATGTAAAATATAAAGAAATTAAATAAAAAAACATAAAAAATCAAAAAATACACTAGTCATCTGAAAATTTTATGGTATAATAAGTTTCGAAAACAAATAAAAATCTAGTCAGCATTATAAAATTTAACTAAATTTAACAATTATCTGACTATTTAAAAACAACATAGGAGGTATTTACACATGAGCCAAAAATGGGTTTATATGTTTAAAGAGGGAGACACAAAAAACAAAAATCTTTTAGGTGGTAAAGGTGCGAACCTTGCGGATATGACACAACTTGGGTTACCAATTCCACAAGGGTTTACTGTAACAACAGAGGCTTGTACAGAATACTACAATAACGGCAAAGCACTTTCAGTAGAAATCGAAGATCAAATTGACGAATGTATCGCAAAGCTTGAAGAAGAAGCTGGAAAAAAATTCGGTGATAATGAAAATCCACTTTTAGTATCAGTTCGTTCTGGCGCACGTGTATCAATGCCAGGTATGATGGATACAGTACTTAACTTAGGTCTTAATGACGAAGCAGTAGTAGGTCTTGCAAACAAAACAGGTAATGAGCGTTTTGCATATGACTCTTACCGTCGTTTCATCCAAATGTTCTCAGATGTAGTTATGGAAATTCCAAAGCCACGTTTCGAAAAAATCATTGATGAAATGAAAGAAGAAAAAGGCGTACATATGGATACAGATCTTAATGCAGACGATCTTAAAGAGATGGTTGTTCGCTTTAAGGCTCTCTACCAACAAGAAAAAGGTGAAGAGTTCCCACAAGAACCAAGACTTCAATTAATGGAATCAATCAAAGCTGTATTCCGCTCATGGATGAACCCACGTGCGATCGTTTACAGAAGAATGAATGATTATCCAGCTAGCTGGGGAACAGCAGTAAACGTACAAATGATGGTATTTGGTAACATGGGAGATACATCAGGTACAGGTGTTGCTTTCACAAGAAACCCTGCTACAGGTGAAAACCTTATCTACGGAGAATACTTAATCAACGCTCAAGGTGAAGACGTTGTTGCTGGTATCCGTACACCAAACCCAATCAGCCAATTAGAGCAAGATATGCCAGCTGTATACGAAGAATTCATGGCAATCTCAAACAAACTTGAAAATCACTACCGTGATATGCAAGATATGGAGTTCACAGTAGAATGTGGTACACTATATTTCTTACAAACACGTAACGGTAAGAGAACAGCAGCAGCAGCATTAAAAATCGCTGTAGACTTAGTAGAAGAAAAAATGATTACAGAAGAAGAAGCTGTACTTCGTGTTGATCCAAAACAACTTGACCAACTTCTTCACCCAATGTTTGATGCAGATGCATTAAAAGCAGCAGCAGTAATCGGTAAAGCATTACCAGCATCTCCAGGTGCAGCAGCTGGTAAAGTATACTTCACAGCTGAAGATGCAAAAAATGCAAATGAAAGAGGCGAAAGAGTTATCCTTGTTCGTCTTGAGACATCACCAGAAGATATCGAAGGTATGGCAGCAGCTAAAGGTATCTTAACAGTACGTGGTGGTATGACATCACACGCAGCTGTAGTAGCTCGTGGTATGGGTACATGCTGTGTATCTGGATGTGGCGAAATCAAAATCAATGAAGAAGAAAAACACTTCTCATTAGCAGGCAATACATACAAAGAAGGCGACTACATTTCACTTGATGGTTCTACAGGAAACATCTACGGAGAAGACGTTGCTACAGTAGAACCAGAAATCACAGGTGATTTCGAAACATTCATGAGCTGGGCTGATAAAGTACGTACATTAAAAGTACGCACTAATGCAGATTCACCAAAAGATGCTCAAAACGCAGTTAAGTTTGGTGCTGAAGGTATCGGTCTTTGCCGTACAGAGCATATGTTCTTCGAAGAAGATCGTATCATGAAAGTACGTAAGATGATCGTTGCTAAAACAGAAGAAGAAAGAAGAGAAGCACTTGAAGCACTTCTTCCACTTCAAAAAGGTGACTTTGTAGGTATCTACGAAGCAATGGAAGAAAGACCAGTAACAGTACGTCTTCTTGACCCACCACTACATGAGTTCTTACCTCATTCAGATGAAGATATTAAAGAACTTGCTGATAGCATGGGTATCACATTTGAAGCACTTAAAGAAACAGTTGAATCATTACACGAATTCAACCCAATGATGGGTCACCGTGGATGCCGTCTTGCAGTTTCTTACCCAGAAATCGCTGAAATGCAAGCAAAAGCTATTATCCAAGCTGCACTTCAAGTAAAAGCTGAAAAAGGCTTTAACATTATCCCAGAAATCATGATTCCACTTGTAGGTGAAATTAAAGAATTAACATATGTTAAAGATATCGTTGTAGAAGCTGCAAACAAAGCAATCGAAGCAGCTGGTGTAGAACTTGAATACCATGTAGGTACAATGATCGAGATTCCACGTGCTGCAGTAACAGCAGATGAAATCGCTAAAGAAGCAGAGTTCTTCTCATTCGGTACAAACGACTTAACTCAAATGACATTTGGTTTCTCTCGTGACGATGCTGGTAAGTTCTTAGAAGACTACTACAACAAAGGTGTATACGAGTCAGATCCATTCGCAAAACTTGACCAAACAGGTGTTGGTGCACTTGTACAAATGGCAGCAGAAAAAGGACGTAGCACACGCCCAGACATCAAACTTGGTATCTGTGGTGAGCATGGTGGGGATCCATCATCAATTGAATTCTGCCACAAAGTAGGATTAAACTACGTATCTTGTTCTCCATTCCGCGTGCCAATCGCAAGACTTGCAGCAGCACAAGCAGCATTAAAAAACAAATAAGATTAGGCAATAAGCATAACCCCACATGATAAATGTGGGGTTTTTTGTTGATATAGCCAAAAATGAAGAAAAAAAGAGGATATTGGAAGAAGATGTAGTATTTATATAAGGTATAAGGAGGTGGTATGAGTGTGTCAACGACTTATAGAAGAACGTATAGAACACGTGTACTTACAAAAGTATGGCTGTAAATCAGACACATCTAAAGGACGCGTGCGCCAAGAAAAAGAATGCGATGTAAGAACGGCATTTCAAAGAGATCGTGATCGTATTTTGCATTGTAAGTCCTTTAGACGGCTCGCTCATAAAACACAGGTCTTTATCTCACCAGAAGGAGACCATTATCGAACCAGACTGACCCATACATTAGAAGTCGCACAGATTGCAAGGACATTAGCACGTGCCCTTCGTGTCAATGAAGACTTGGTAGAAGCCATTGCATTAGGTCATGATTTAGGGCATACACCTTTTGGCCATGCAGGTGAGCAAGTGCTCCAAAAACTTACAGGTGGCAAGTTTTCCCATAGTGAGCAAAGCTTGCGGGTGGTAGAAGTCTTGGAAGGGAAAGGCATGGGTCTTAATTTGACCTATGAGGTGAGAGAAGGCATTTTACACCACCAAAGTAAAAGTAAACCTGAAACATTAGAAGGAAGAATCGTTCAACTATCAGATAAGATAGCGTATGTGAATCATGATATTGATGATGCACTAAGAGGCAAAGTACTCTTAGACTCGGATTTACCAAAAGCGTGTGTGGAAAAATTAGGAAACACTTCATCACGACGCATAAATACCTTGATTACCAACATAATATATGAAAGCAAAGATAAGCCAAGCGTTCAAATGAGTGAAGCTATTGAAAGTGCATTTTTGGACTTGAGACGTTTTTTGTTTGCCCATGTATATATTGGTTCTACTGCAAAGCAAGAAGAAACCAAAGCTAAGCATGTAGTGGAGCAACTTTTTAAATACTACATGGAGAACCCCCACAAGCTTCCGGAGAATTATCAGTATGATGATCAAGATGCAGAGGGTGTGATGAGAAGTGTATGTGATTATATAGCAGGTATGACAGATCGGTATGCGATTCATCAATATTGTGAACTGTTTTTCCCTATGGCATGGAAGATTTACTAATGTAGAGAAGTAGAAAAGAGGAACGAAAGTGTACTATCCAGAGCATGTTATTGAACAAGTGAGAGAACAAAGTGATATCGTGGGCATTATTTCTGAGTATACAGCACTTACTCAAAAAGGGCATTCTTATTTTGGATTATGTCCTTTTCACAATGAAAAGACACCCTCTTTTTCCGTAAGTGATGATAAGCAAATGTACTATTGCTTCGGCTGTGGTGCAGGTGGTAATGTCATAACTTTTCTTATGCAAAAAGAAAATATGAGTTTTCCTGAGGCACTTGTCTATTTAGCAGAACGTGCACATATTGAGCTAGAAGGTAGAGAAGTTTCAGGAGAAAAAACTGCAGAGCAGCATAAAAAAGAAGTCTTTTTGGAAATGTACAAAAAAGCAGCCAAGTACTATTATTACGCTTTGATGCATAGTAATTATCAACACAGTTTAGATTACTTTGTAGACAGAGGGATGAGTATGGAGACCATTAAGAAATTTGGATTAGGCTATGCACCTCCTATTTACAATGGTTTATACAAACAGCTCCATGAAGAAGGCTATAGTGAGGACCTACTGGTAGAAAGTGGCCTTTGCTTAAAAAGTGAAAAAAAAGGTGTACTTTATGACCGTTTTTCAGATCGTGTGATGTTTCCTATCTTTAATATGAACAAAAAAGTAGTGGCTTTTGGTGGCCGTATTTTAGGGGAAGGGACACCTAAATACCTGAATTCAGCAGAAAGTTTATTGTTTGACAAAAGTCGTACACTTTACGGGCTTCATTTAGCACGTGCAAACAAACATCCTTACTATATTTTAGTAGAAGGCTATATGGATGTTATTGCCATGCATCAAGCAGGTTTTACACAAACAGTGGCATCACTAGGGACAGCTTTTACCTCAGGACATGCAAGACTACTAAAGCGTTATACAAACCAAGTGGTTATTCTTTATGATAGTGATATGGCAGGTAAAAATGCGACTTTAAGGGCTATTCCAATCCTTAAAGCAGAAAAAATCAATGTCAAAGTCCTTCAGCTTCAAGATGGCAAGGATCCCGATGAGTTTTTGAAAAAACACGGGAAAGAAAAGATGACACAGCTCCTAGAAGCATCGTTAAGTGATACATGGTTTAAAATCAATGATTTAGAGGGACAATATGCTATAGATATGCCAGAACAGAAGATTCAGTTCTTGAAAGAAGTAGCAACCATCATTGCGTCCCTTGAAAGTAGTATCGAGCAAAGTATTTATACCAAAGAAGTAGCTAGCCAATACGGTATTGAACAATTAGCACTTGAGGCAGAGATAAAAAAACAGTATAATATGAAATTGACTGTAGCTACTAGTAAGCCAAAAATAACGAGAGAAGTGAGCAAATTAGGCGTTACAAATACACAACTTGTATTTTTATCGTCCATTTATCACTATGCATTTGTTTACCCTTACATCAAAGAGTACATAGATTATACTTTGTTTGATGAAGGTTTGATGAGAGAGTTGGCAAAACACGTATTAGAGGCATTAGAAGCAGGGAAACCTGTAGATATCCAGTACTTTAATAGTCGCTATGCTGATATTAAAGAACAGCAACAAATCTCAACAGTGTTCATGAACAAGGATACACGTTATGAGGATGCAGATGCTCTTAGAAAGATGCTTACAGAGACCATTAAAAGTCTTAATATGAAGCAAATAGAGTATCAACTCAAAAACATAGGAGATGTCAGAGAAGTACAAAAACTTCTTGAGAAAAAAAAGGTGCTTGACAAACTGTATATTGAGTTTATAAATGGTTAGACTAGTAGACATGAGAAAGGATGGGTTATAAAGTGAAAGAAGAGGCACAACAACAAAAGCTAACATTCCGCGCAAGACTTGAGCAACTGATTAATCTTGCTAAAGATAAAAAAGGGGTGCTTGAGCAATCTGACATTACAGATGCTTTTGCAGATTTAGAAATCGACCCTAGTAAGATCGAGCAGATCTATGAATATTTAGAAGCTCAAAATATCGATATCATTGGTAATATCACTGATACAGATGAAGAAAACGAAATTGACTTTACACTTCCAGAAGGTATTAGTATTGACGACCCTGTACGTATGTACCTTAAGGAAATCGGGAAAGTTCCACTACTTTCAGCAGAAAATGAGATTAAGCTTGCACAACTTATGGAGCAAGGCGATCAAGAAGCGAAGAAAAGACTAGCAGAAGCCAACTTACGTCTAGTAGTAAGTATTGCCAAGCGTTATGTAGGTAGAGGGATGCTTTTCTTAGACCTTATCCAAGAAGGTAACTTAGGTCTTATTAAAGCTGTAGAAAAATTCGACTATCGCAAAGGGTATAAGTTCAGTACTTATGCAACTTGGTGGATTAGACAGGCTATTACACGTGCCATCGCTGACCAGGCGAGAACTATTCGTATTCCAGTGCATATGGTAGAGACAATCAACAAACTCATGCGTGTATCAAGACAACTTTTACAAGAGCTTGGCCGTGATCCTCAACCAGAAGAGATTGCGAAGCATATGGATATGCCAGTAAGCAAAGTGCGTGAGATCATGAAGATTTCACAAGAGCCAGTATCACTAGAGACACCAATCGGTGAGGAAGAAGATAGCCACTTAGGAGACTTCATTCCAGATGATGATGTGCCAGTACCAGCAGAAGCAGCAGCATTTACACTCCTTAAAGAGCAGCTTATTGAAGTACTTGATACTTTAACAGAACGTGAGCAAAAAGTACTACGTTTACGTTTTGGTTTAGATGATGGTCGTGCACGTACCCTTGAAGAAGTTGGAAAAGAATTCAACGTTACAAGAGAGCGTATTCGTCAGATTGAAGCGAAGGCACTTCGTAAATTAAGACATCCAAGTAGAAGTAAAAAGTTAAAAGATTATTTAGAGTAGGAGTTGAGTTATCAACTTCTATTTTATATTGAACGAAATGAGGTACAATGGTGCAATTAACAAAAAGATTATACGAGATAGCAAGCCTTGTTCCAAAAGGCAGTACCATGGTAGACGTAGGAACAGATCATGGCTATATACCGATTTATTTAACACACAATGCAATATGTGAGAAGTGCATCGCCAGTGATGTCAACAAAGGACCGCTAGAGAGTGCCAAAAGACATATGGATCAAAATGGACTTCAAAACATAGACCTTCGCTTAGGCAGTGGGTTGTCTACAGTAGATCCTGAAGAAGGTGTGGAAGTAGCCATCATTGCAGGTATGGGTGGCCTTCTTATAATTGATATTTTAAGAAATGATTTAGAAGTTGTAAAGGGGTTAAAGAAGCTTATCCTTCAACCACAGAGTAATTTGCCAGAAGTTAGAAAGTTTGTACATGAGATTGGCTTCAAGATAGAAGAAGAACGCTTTTTGTCAGATGAAGGTAAATACTACACTATCTTGAGTTTAGTGCCAGGTAGTGAGTGCTATGACAATGCTTATGAATACGAATATGGAAAATATTTGATAAATCATCCAAATCCCACTTATCTGCAATGGTTAGATCATAAAAAAGCGGTATTTGAAAAAATAAAACTAAGTATTCAAGCAGCAGATGAAGACACACGTATCAAACGTGAAGCGGCCTTAATGGAAGAAATAAAAGTATATGAGGAGGCGATGGCATGCATAGCATCAGAGAAGTTGTAGACTTTTGTCATCGTTTGGCACCACCGTATTTAGCAGAAGGGTATGATAATGTAGGCTTACTTATTGGCGACCCGACGCATTCCGTAGAAAAAATCCTTTGTGCTTTAGACTTAAATGAAGAAGTGGTGGCAGAAGCCATACAAATGAACGCATCATGCATTATTACCCACCATCCTTTTTTATTTAAGGCAATCAAGCGTATTGATACATCAACGGCTGAGGGGCGCATCATCAAAGCATTAATGGTTCATGATATCAGTCTTATTGCCATGCATACTAATCTAGATACTGCTACGGGTGGGATTAACGACTTTTTAGCGGAGCAATTTAATCTAAAAGAGACGAAGCCTCTCAAGATTACGTATACAAGACCGATGTATAAAGTAAGTGTCTATGTACCTGTGACCCATGAAGAGCAGGTGCGACAAGCCATCATACAGTGGAATCCTACGACTATCGGCAATTATCTAGGCTGTACCTTTACAACTGCAGGCATGGGGACATTTCTTCCAATGGAAGGAAGTAACCCAAGTGTTGGTAGTGTAGGGGCATTAGAAAAGGTGAGTGAGGTCAAGATTGAGTGTATGATCGACTCCAATGAGCTAACGACCCTTTTACAAATCATCAAAGAAGTCCATCCGTATGAAGAAATGGCATATGATGTGTACCGTCTCGAGCACTTAAGTGCTAAGGAAGGCATCGGACGATGGGGCTTCAGAGAAGGCATCAGCTTAGAAGAACTTATCCAAAAAGCAAAGGATGTCTTTAAGATTGGCCATGTGCGTGTGATTGGTGATACGAAAGAGTTGATACAACGTATTGCGATCTGCTCAGGAAGCGGGAGTTCTTTCCTCTACGATGCAGCAGGCGTTGCACAAGTGTATGTTACAGGGGATATGACTTTTCATGAAGCCCAAGCAGCAGTACGTGCAGGGATTGTGGTGCTAGATGTGGGGCATTATGCTTCAGAAAATATAGCGATGCCACTGATTAAGCATTACCTAGAGGAAAAGATTCCAGGGCTAGAAGTGGCTTGCTCACAAGTAAATGGAGAAGTTTTTAAGGTGCTTTAAATAAAATAAGGATGGGGGTTGTTATAAATGAACCAATTAATCGATGCAAAAAATCAATGTGTATTAGATGTGAAAGAAAAGATGACCTATGGTGATTTAGCAGCACAAGTACAACAAAGCTACGATACACCTATTGTAGCGGCCAAAATCGGCAATGATTTAAAAGAATTAAGCAGTTTGGTAAGGGGAAGCACAGGTACCATTCAGTTTTTAGATTTGCATTCAAAAGACGGTATGAGGATTTATCAACGTACAGCGACGTTTCTGATGCTTGTGGCAGTCAGAAAACTTTTCCCTGCGGAAACGGTGATGGTGAATCATCATATTGCTGGCGGTTATTTTTGTGAATTTATGACACCAGAACTTTGTACCCCTGAAAACTTACAGCTTGTAGAAGATAAAATGCAGGAACTCGTAGAGAAGCAGCGCCCTATTGAGAAGAAGACCCTTTCATTAGACGAAGCAGATGCACTTTTTGACAAAGAGAAAAGACTCGACAAAAAGGCACTTCTTAAGTACAGACGTACCTCTAATATCAATATCTATACATTAGATGATGTCAGCAACTATTTTTATGGTTACATGATGCCATCGACACAAGACATCAAGCTTTTTAAGTTAGTTCCTTATGCTCATGGATTTATCCTACTGTTTCCAGATGAGAAAAAGCCTACCGAGCTTGGTACATTCCAGCCACAACCAAAGCTTTCAGAGGTTTTTCGTGAATCAGAAAAGTGGGCTCGTATTTTAGAAGTGGATACAGTGGCTTCTTTGAATGAAACCATTAGTGAAGGTAAGCTTGAAAACCTGATTCGTATCTCAGAAGCGTTACATGAGAAAAAAATAGCAGGGATTGCAGATCGCATCGCGGAAAAAGAAGCTATCAAATTGGTGCTTATTGCAGGGCCTTCGTCTTCCGGAAAGACCACGTTTGCACAAAGGCTGTGTGTGCAACTACGTGTAAATGGTCTTAAGCCTCAAGCCATTAGTATTGATGATTACTTTGTGGATCGTGAGCGTACACCGTTAGATGAGGATGGTAAGTATGATTTTGAAGCTTTAGAAGCTATTGATACAGCACTTTTCAATGAACATATGTCAAAGCTCATAGCTGGTGAGACTGTAGAGATACCGACCTTTAACTTTAAGACAGGTAAACGTGAGTATAAAGGGCATATGATGACACTCGCATCAGATGAAATCCTCGTAGTAGAGGGGATTCATGGACTCAATGAAAAGCTAAGCTATGCCATCCCAAAAGAAAATAAATTTAAAATCTACGTAAGTTGCTTGACTCAACTGAATGTAGACTACCATAATCGTATCCCTACTACAGATACCAGATTAATTCGTCGTATGATACGTGACAATCAATACCGAGGCATGGGTGCGGAGCAGACACTTGCTTTATGGCATTCCGTACGACGTGGCGAAGATAAAAATATCTTCCCATTCCAAGAAGAAGCAGATGTGATGTTTAATACAGTGCTTATTTATGAACTAGCTGTCCTTAAACAAAAAGCAGAGCCACTTTTATTTGGCATTTCACGTCAATCGCCTTATTATAGCGAAGCGAAACGACTGTTGAAGTTTTTAGAGTATTTCCTACCAGGAGATAGTACGCAAATACCATGCAATTCCATTATTCGGGAATTTGTGGGAGGAAGTTGTTTTCATTAGTTGACATAGTGTATAAGATATGATAAGCTATTGAAGTTGTTAAGTAAGTCAGATGGTCGCGGGCACAATGCCGAAAGGCTGTGCGTGAGGAACGTCCGGGCTCCAGAGAGCAAAGGTGCTGGCTAACGACCAGTGGAGGCGACTCTAAGGATAGTGCAACAGAAATAAACCACCTACTATTATGGTAGGAAAGGGTGGAAAGGTGAGGTAAGAGCTCACCGTGTCCTAGGTGACTAGGATAGCCATGTAAACCCCACCTGGAGCAAGACCGAATTAAGACATATGTGGCTGCTCGTCACGTTTTAGGTAGGTTGCTAAAGCATCACTGGCAACAGGATGCGTAGATAGATGACCGTCAGATACAGAACCCGGCGTAAAGACTTGGTTAACAACATGATAAAGCATATTACCCCGCTACGTACAAGTGAATTGTATGTAGTGGGGTTTTTGGTGTAAGGAAATGTTACTGGGTGTATAGTTAAGGCAGTGTTATATTATTGTAATGGCAACATTTAAGAGTGCAAATTGTTCTCTAATTGGTATATAATAAAAATTAATAAGATATTGATGTAAGGAGAAAATATATAAGATGAAGATAGTAGTTAGAAATTATTATCTAATGAAGAAGATGAGGTGAAGAGATGAGTATAGAGTGCTTTAGAGTGAGAAACTTTAATATATTTAAAGACTTGCACATACGATGTGCAAAAGGTGTCAATGTAATCATTGGAGAAAATGGTACGGGAAAGACACAATTATTGAAATTATTATATAGTAACCATAGTGATGAACAGATTATCAGCCAAGATATTTTTCATAATAAAGGCTTTTTAATAGAACTAGATAACATACAAAATACAATGATTGAGTGTGATAATAATAAGTACCCTTGTGTTTTTATTCCAGGAAAGGATATGATGACTCATGCTAAAGGGTTTTCAGCCATGTATGATAAATACAAAGAATTTCCTTTTGATAGAACCTACCCGATGATTATTGATAAAGTACAAAGGTGGACTTTGCAGGAGATACCTCAGTTAGCCAAAAACATCATTCCACGTTTGGAAAAGATGATAGATGGTACTATTGTAGTAGAAAATAATGATTTTTATGTAAAGAAGAGTACGGGTAAGTTGATTAAGTTTGATACAGAAGCAGAGGGTTTGAAAAAAATTGGACTTATATGGCAACTTCTGATGAATGAAAGTATTACAAAGGATACAATCTTATTTTGGGATGAGCCGGAGGCGTTTATTAACCCGAAATTTATACCTGAGTTAGTAGAGATTTTTTTAGAATTATCTAGACACGATATTCAAATATTTGTTACGACTCATGATTATATTTTTGCAAAATATTTTGAGATAAAGCGCAAATCAACAGATGAGATTCAATTCCATTCGTTATATAGTAATCATAATCAGCAAATACAGTGTGAGACACAGTCAAATTTTAAGGATTTAAAACATAATACAATTATGGATATCTTTATTCAACTTTATAAAGATGAGGTTGAGAGGGCAATGCAGTAATGAAAAGTATAATAGAATCAAAAATGGTTTTCGAATTTAAAGAGGAACAAATATTTTGCATTGAAAACTCCCAATTACAGCGTAGGGTTGGAGATGGCATTAAAACAGTAGAATTTATTGTGAATAGAAAAGAAAACCTCTTAGAATTTATTGAAGCCAAGTCGAGTTCGCCAAGACCGACAAAGGAAAATAATGAGCAATTTGAAACGTTTATAAATGATATAGCGGATAAATTTATCCATTCTTTTAATCTCTACTATAGTGCTATTCATGGTAGATATCCAGCAGAAGAAATAGCGCAGCCATTTTTAGAAATCGAATCGGACAAAGTGACTTATCGATTTATCCTCATTATTAAAGGGCATCACATTGAATGGTTACTTCCTTTGCAAGAAGCGTTGCACAGGAAGTTGCATTATCATATTACAATTTGGAAGAGTGATGTTATTCTCATGAATGAAGAGGTGGCAAAGGAGAGAAAGCTGATTACCGCTGTTCTTTAAAGGTGCATAGAGAGAAAACCATAAGGTAGAAATAGATGGCACTTTCGTGTATAATAACTTAAGATTCAACAGAATGAGAACACAGCTAAAGGAGCTAGTCATCTATGAAATTTTATTTAGCACCTATGGAGGGGCTTACGGGGTATGTATACCGTAATGCTTACCATGCGTATTTTGGAAATATAGACAAGTATCTTATCCCTTTTATTGCAGCGAACCAGCACGGGAAGCTTTCGACAAGGGAATTGCATGATATGTTGCCGAAGAACAATGAAGGGATGGTAGCCGTTCCGCAAATACTTACAAACAATGCAGATGATTATATACGTGTTGCAAGGCAACTTAAAGACTATGGGTATGAAGAGATTAATTTGAATTTAGGATGCCCATCAGGAACGGTAGTAGCGAAGAACAAAGGATCGGGTTTTTTATCACAGCCGGAAGCATTGGAACAGTTTCTAGATCAGATTTTTGAGGCAGATATTACTAAAATTTCTATTAAGACACGGTTAGGCAAGGAAAGTACGGAGGAGTGGGAAAGACTACGCCTGCTTTTTGAGAAATACCCGATGGAAGAATTGATTATTCATCCGCGTATTCAGAAGGATTTCTACAAGAATAAACCTCGTATGGAGGCCTTTAATGAGGCTGTAGTAGAAAGTCAGCATAGTCTTTGTTATAATGGTGACATCTTTACCACAGAGGATTATACGGCCTTTAGAGAGGCCTTTCCACAAGTAGAGAAGGTGATGCTGGGTAGAGGAATCATCGGTAATCCTGGGCTTGTAGGAGAGATTCAAACGGGTGACATGCTGGATAAACAGGTGTTGCAAGCGTTCCATCAGAAGCTTTATGTAGATTATCAAGGGATTTTATCAGGGGAACGTAATGTCTTGTTTAAGATGAAAGAAACATGGTTTTATATGATACAAATCTTCTCTAACTGGGAAAAGTATGGGAAGAAGATTAAAAAAGTCCAAAACCTTAAAGAATATGAGGCGCTTATTGCTAAGCTGTTTGAGGAAGAGCACATCGTTTCAGGCGTAGGCGTCTTTAGTAACAAAAAAAGTGGCATTTAATGCCACTTTTTTGTGTTTTTAATCGTTTTGTAAATGGATTGTTTGAGTTGGGAAGGCGATTGTTACTTGATGTGTGTGGGCTAAGTCCATAATGATGAGATTGACCTGCTCTTTAAGTGCTGAGTAGCTTTTCAGGTCAGTATTTGTGGTAAAGTACTGCACCATAATATTGAGTGAAAAATCGCCGTAGTTATCGAAGAACACAAGCAGTGAATCAGATTCGATGGCTTCTAAGCTATGAAGTTCGTTTTTAAGAGCTTCGATAAAGGTAGTCAGTGTTTCCTTAGGGGTATCGTAGGTAATGCCTAAACTAAAGCGATAACGACGTTTAGGCATGGTAGACCAGTTTAGGATGTTATCATTGGCTAAAGTGGCATTAGGAATAACCACTAGACCTTGCTCGAAGGTACGAATACGTGTACTTCTAAAACTTACGTCTTCAACAATCCCTTCGAGAGAGCCGATAGCCACCCAATCACCGATGGTAAAAGGCGTATCAACCATAAGGACAACACCACTCATAATGTCTGTGAGGGTATCTTTAGCAATAAAAGTAAAGGCTGCACCGGCGATCCCTACACCTGTTAAAATATTGCCCAGTTCGATAAACTGAGAAATGATAATACCAATACCAATGACCATCACGATAAATTTGATGATTTTTGCAGTAAAGCGAATGATCAGGGCGTTATCAAATAAAGTAAATTTAGACCCTATTCTTAAAAGAAGTTTTTCGTAGATATCCACGAAGTTGTATGCAGCCCAAGTAAGACCGATAATAAATAAGGTCGCATACCCTTTATTTAAAAAATCAAAAGGTATAAAATGAAGTGATAATTCGATCTCACCTATGATTAGTAAAGGTTGCTTAAAGGTAGGATAGTTGACAAATGGCGAAATCATAATAGCCAGATAGCCTCCAGTGAGCACCCATAAATAATCGAGAGGACGTTCGAGCGAAGAAGTCATCTCGTCAAGTATATCTGTTAATAGATGTTGTTTTCTTTTGAAGAAGTTAAAGATCCCATTGTGAACTAACTTGCGAAGCAAAAGAAAGATTAAGAAAACAATGAGCGCACTTCCTAATTGAATGAAAAACGCGTAGCTAGGGAAGCTATGTAAAAGATTGTTAAGCATAAAAAAGCTCCTTTCTTGATGTTGTCTGTAATATAGTATATGAATAACAGCATTTATTATAGATAGAAAACAAGATTTAGTCAAAGGATTTTATAGTCAGAAAACATATCTTTGTGTTATAATAAAAATATTATAGTAATATAAAGAAAATAGAGGTAAAAGAAATCATGTATATGTCAAAATATGTCAAGGTAGATGAGCGGGTCCAGTTGAAAAAGTGGCAGTTGCTTAAAATCAAGCATCATCACAAAGTGGATAACCTCTATATACTTTGTACAGCACCTAACAGTCATCATCTCTTTGAAATCATACATGGTAAAACATTGAGTAAGAAATACGCCGATTGCTACGTATTAGGCGTAAGCGGCGATAAGAAATGGTTGGTTATGCAAATTGTAGAACTGATCGATCAACTTTATAATACACAAACACTGGAATATACCATGTTAAAAGTGCAATAAGAGGTGTAGAATGGCATTATTAGGGGTTATACTTAAACTCATACTGTATAGTTTGCTGGGGATTATAGGTGTTTTGCTAGGGCTTGTGTGTGTGGTGTTGTTTTTACCTATTGATTATCAGGTGTACTATGAGGCTTATAGACAGTCTACAGCCCAGGTGAAAGTAAGATTTTTTTATGTATGTCGAGTCAACTATGAAAATGCTGGTGAAGGTGGGCTACTGAAAGTTTATGTGTTTGGGATACCCATTAAGACCATGGATTTGAGTGCAGAAGACATCAAAGAGGCGTCAGAAGAAGTGGCAGAAGATTTAACGAAGACAGAAGAAACCCTTGCGAAAGATACGACACCACCGGCACC
>JBOFIT010000210.1:0-3873 GCA_051650305.1 Cellulosilyticaceae bacterium | reverse complement strand
CCTTCAGGGCTTATGTGTAAGTAGAATTTCTTACGCTTTGAATATTCTACATTAAAAACAAAAGTTTGATTCTCTAAGGTTAGTTGCATACTATGTCTCCAATCTGTAGGGGCTAGTAGCACTAGTATACCATATTATTTTTTAGTACATGGTTTTTTCTTTAAATATTTGTCCACTGCTTCCACCATATTCTCAGGCATTTTTTGCTCTACAGGGAAGACAGGTGCATTGGCTACACGGTCTGTGAAAGTACGCACAAAGTGTGCAGTGTTTTCGAGAGATTCTGCGGATAAGTACTGCATCACATCATGGCGTGTGTGGATAAAAGACATGCCAGGTGCACTGAAGCGGCAGAAGTTGACACATGGAATACCTTTGTCAGCAAAAGGTATGGAGTCACTTGAATAAGTATCTTGCTTGGTAGCGATAGAGAAGCCCAGTTCTTTTGCTAAGTATTCGATATAAGTCACAAGACTTGTATCAGCTGTAACGATGGCACGGTCTTCACCAACGATAGCACCAGCTACGTCTACATTGATACCAAGTTTGATGTTTTTTAAGCCCTCTTCATGAGCTGCTACAAAAGCTTTGCTACCAAGAAGTCCTTTTTCCTCAGAGCCAAACCACTTGAATTGAAGGGTACGCTTTGGAGGGTTTGCTAAGTAATGACGGAAAAGTTCCATAAGGATCACAGAACCCGCACCATTGTCATAGACACCTGGGCAGAAAGGTACACTGTCATAGTGCCCCATGAAAGCGATTTCTTCTTCAGGGTAGTCAGTCCCTTTAATGGTAGCATAGACGTTATGTGAGTCAGACTCAAACTCATCTTGCTTAAGAATCATGCGGACTTTAGACGCTTTGCTTTTTACCATTTCAAAGGCATCCGTTGCACGTAGTGTAACACCTGGGATTTTACCAAACTCAATATGTTGTGCACGGATCGCACGTACTTGAAGGTCAGACTCATCTTCGTGGTCAATCATTGTACCACTGTATGTAATGACACCAGCAACTTCCGCTTTTACAAGGCGTTCGTATACCTCAAGGGTAAGACCAGTATTAAGAAGTACGATTTTTCCTTTTGCACCGAGTAAATCTACTTCAGTTCCGTGCTGTACGTATTGGAAGTCAGAGAGGATGCCTTCGTCAGGGGTGTTACCAGAAAGCCCAAGACCAGTTACTTCATAAACCTTTTGATAAGGTTCTAATACTTCTAGATATGCTTTTTGAATCTTATAATCAAGAATTTTAAAGGATTCTAAAGTACCTTCTACACCTACTGATTGCAATTCATCTAATAAAATATTGGCTGCTTTTAATTCTTCAGCAGTACCGCCAACGCGTACAAAACCTATTTTATCTAACAATTCAAAAGCTCTTTTACCACAAATACTCATGTTGATGCCTCCTTATAGTTGAATAATGTCTTTTTATTATGACAAGGAAAAACAAATTATTCAATAAATATTAGATAAAATAAAATAAAAATAAAAAATGAGTGAATACAACGATTGTATTCACTCATTTTTTTATTGAGCAGATTGGATGTCTACTGTTGGGCCATCTACTGGTAGTAAAGTAGATGAAAGTTTCACGATTTCTTCTAAGAGTAAGCTAGCATTACGTGCTGCAATTGGTAAGAACTCTTCGTAAGAAAGGTCAGCATGGCCATCTGCTTTATCTGAAATAGAACGGATAATAACATATGGAATATCATTTAAGTAAGCAACGTGAGCGATAGCAGCACCTTCCATTTCAACAGCAGATGGAGCGAAGTGCTCTTGGATACGTTCTTGAACTGGACCACCAGCGATGAACTGGTCACCACTTGCTACACGGCCTCTGAAAGTTTCTACACCTTCAAGGTTTACATTAGCAGCAGCTTTTTCAGCTACTGAGATAAGGTTATCATCTGCTTCGAAGTAAGTAATGCCAAGACGAGAAATCTCACCTAGTGGATCACCCAGTGCTGTTACGTCAAAGTCGTGTTGTACAGCATCTGTAGAGATAACGATATCACCTTGATCGATGTCTTTATTTAGTGTACCAGCTACCCCTGAATTGATTAAGTAATCAATGTCAAAAAGAGAAATCATAAGTTGTGCACATACCGCAGCATTTACTTTACCTACCCCTGAACGTGCAAGGACGATGTCTTGGCCATGAAGTGTACCATGGTAGAAAGTCATACCAGCTTCAGTAACGACTTGAGAAATGTTCATCTTTTCTTTAAGGATTTCTACTTCTTCTTCCATCGCCCCGATAATGCCTAGTGTATTTTGAA
The DNA here is from genome assembly GCA_051650305.1 of Cellulosilyticaceae bacterium. Classification (GTDB taxonomy): domain Bacteria; phylum Bacillota; class Clostridia; order Lachnospirales; family Cellulosilyticaceae; genus JBOFDK01. Next base: position 1,586 of record JBOFIT010000210.1, on the reverse strand, counting down.
GTGTGATGTTTACTGTAGAAGCAGCAGGAAGTTCGGTCTCTGATTTTGCAGCAGGTGTCATTGCGAAAGTAGATACGCCTATTGATAAAGTTAATAAACCGATTAGTAATTTTTTGAGTGATTTTTTCATGTGATAAGCTCCTATATATTATGTCGAATATTTTGTGATATTAATAAATTAATGTTCGGTTAATTTATAACATAGGATTTACATAAATGCAATATATTTACAACAAAAAATAAATAAAAATAAAGAGTAAAAATAAAAAACAACAAAAATATATCGTTTTTCAATATGTTTTTGTTGTTTTTTGAATGCTTTAGTGATAAAGTAAAAACAAGAAAATAAAAGAGGTGATTCCAATGAAGGATAATTTTTTAAGTCAATTTTTATATGGCCTATGTATTTTAGCGCTAGGGGTGCTGACAGTGATGCTTATAGGACTACCTTGGCTTACCCAAGCTTTTCTAGCCAGACCAAGTTTATCAAGTCAGTATTATTACTATGAGTTTTTAGTGTTACTATACATCACAGGTGCAGCAGCGTGGGTACTTGTGTGGCATACGAAAAACTTAGCGAAGCGGGTTATTAAAAGAGAGCCTTTTACAGAGGGGAGCCTTAAAAACTTAAAAATGATTAGCTTATGTGCAGCTTTTGTATGTCTATGCTATATCGTCTCTATGTTTTTTATTCAGTATCGCATGCTTTATCTTACGATTGAAGTAGGGACGATTATTGTAGGGTCTTTTATGGTAGCACTTATAGGCAGTATTCTTTATAAGTTGGTACAGGTAGCCATTGAACTAAAAGAAGAAAATGAATTGACTATATAGAAGAGGTGAGAAAGATGGCTATTATCGTAAATCTAGATGTGATGCTTGCGAAGCGTAAGATGAGTATGAATGAATTATCAGATAAGGTGGGCGTGACACTTGCCAACTTATCAATCTTAAAGAATAACAAAGGAAAAGCGATACGTTTTTCAACGTTGGATGCTATCTGTAAAGTACTAGACTGTCAACCGGGAGACTTGCTTGAGTACCAGCCTGATGTTATGGAGGAGTAGAGAAAAGGAAGAATAGAAGGAGATGGCGGGGATGAAGTATAGTGAACAAGTTAATTTGGTGTGGATGAGTATACTGCTAGGTGTCATACTGGAACTTATCGTCTTTGGAGGATTGGGTTTTGCAGTGCCTATTGCTGTGGGTGTGTACTATGTGTATGTGATATGGCGACTAAGACAAGTGGGAAAGGATTGGGTAGTTCTAAAAGATAGGCTTTTGTGGATGGTTGTACTTACCAGTCTGTGCTTTGCTGTGTTTGACAATGATACACTTAAGTTCTTTAATGTGCTCCTTTTAGCTGGCTTATTAGTCTTGCATGGGAGTGTGGTATTTGGGACCAATGACTATGAAGCTTATACACCTATGTGGTTTTTCAAGGTCATTCCAATGACTCTTGTGATGCCTTTTGAAAAGATGGGTGAAGCGGTTAGTAAAGTCACAAGTGAGATTAAGGAAACGCAAGATAGACATAGAAAATTAAAGCATATGAAGAGTATCTTGATAGGGTGTGTGATAGGGAT
>JBOFIT010000209.1:0-14964 GCA_051650305.1 Cellulosilyticaceae bacterium | reverse complement strand
GAAAGCCTCACCTTCTAAATCCAGACGGTTAATATCGTCCACATGCTGTTTACGTGCCATACTTACATGGACAGGTATATCAATGATAATATTTAAATCTGGATAAATATCACATACAAAAGCATTCAGTTCACGTACTATATCGATGCCTAAACCTCTTGCATGACCTTGGTATACGAGAGAACTTATATGGAAACGATCTGTAATGACTACCTTTCCTGCTTCTAAAGCTGGGATTACTTTACTTACTAGATGCTCTCTTCTTGCTGCTAAATACAGTAGAATCTCTGTTTTTGGGTCTACATGATAATCCATAATATTATTACGAATAGCTTCTGCTGATGGTATACCACCTGGCTCTCTTGTGATGATAACTTCATGACCAAGTGCTTCTAATCTTTCTTTAAGTGCCTTCGCTGTCGTTGTCTTTCCTGTCGCTTCGCCACCTTCTAATGCGATAAATAATCCTTTGTTCACTGGATTGTCCTCCTCATAAGCTTGTTTTTTGTATGTGCTTATTATACCCTTTTCGACATTTTTCTTCCAGCTTAGATTACTTCTTCCACAAGCTTATCTCCTAAAAAAAGCCCGCCTTCACAAAAGTGGGGCAGGCTCCTTCTTTGTATTAGTCTACTAATTGGAATGCGTCATGAATTGCATTCATTGATTTGTGCATTTGTGCTTTATCAATAAGTATAGAAATCTTAATTTCAGATGTAGAGATCATATGTATGTTAATATTCGCATCATACATTGCCTCAAACATTTTAGAAGCAACACCTGCATTGGCTACCATACCAGCACCAACTACAGAAACTTTTGCTAAGTTTTCGTTGTAATCTACATCTTTAGCACCCCAACGGTCCATGTTTTGTGATACGATTGCTTTTACATCTGCAAGAGATGTATCGCCTACTGTGAAAGAAATATCCTTTGTACCATCACGGCCGATTGATTGAAGGATAATATCTACGTTGATATTTTTCTTTGCTAAAGTTGAGAAGATATCAAAAGCTTTTCCTGGAGTATCTGCAAGACCAATAATTGATACACGTGCGATTTCATCATCACCTGCTACACCACTAATTAACATTCTTTCCATTTTACACGCCTCCTTAACGACTGTTCCTTCTGCGTTTGTTAGACTTGAACGTACGACAAGTTCTACATTATATTTTTTTGCAAGCTCTACTGAGCGGTTGTGTAATACTTTTGCACCAAGTGATGCAAGTTCTAACATTTCATTGTATGTGATTTCATCTAATTTTCTTGCATTTGTTACAACTCTTGGATCTGCTGTATAAACGCCATCTACGTCTGTATAGATCTCACATTTATCTGCATGAAGTGATGCTGCAATAGCTACTGCTGTTGTATCAGAACCACCTCTACCAAGTGTTGTTAAATCATCAAAACGGTTCATTCCTTGGAACCCTGTAACGATAACAATATTCTTTCTTTCAAGCTCACGACGGATACGGTCTGGCTTAATCTTCTTAAGTCTTGCATTGCTATAAGTCGAAGTAGTCATCATACCTACTTGATAAGCATTAAGTGAAGTAGCTGGTACCCCAAGTTCTGTAAGTGCCATAGCCATAAGTGCTACTGATTGTTGCTCTCCTGTTGTTAGGAGCATATCCATCTCTCTTTTTGATGGATTTGGACTAATTTCCTTCGCTTTTGCAATTAAATCATCTGTTGTATCGCCTTGTGCTGATAAGACTACTACAACATCATTGCCTTGTTTGTAAGTCTCTGCTATTCTTCTTGCAACATTAAATACTCTTTCTGCATTTGCAACAGAGCTTCCACCAAATTTTTGTACAATTAACACGCCATTTCCTCCTTTAATTCGACAAGGTAAATATCCATAGTTCATTATTATATCATTATTTATTTATTTTAAAATAATATTTTTTTATTTTTTAAAAAAATATTATTTTTGATTTTTAACTCAAGAAGTATTGCATCAGCAAATAACCTTGCTCCACTTGATTGCCTGTTGCTGCCCCATGACTTTCTGTATACTTATTATCTAATTGAATCTCTTTTTTATTAGTTGATTGATAAATCATATAAGGTACTGGATCGTCTGTATGGGTTCTGATACTTAAAGGCGTTGGATGGTCTGGAAGTACCATTAACTTATAGTCTAGCCCCTTAGCTTCTAAGGCACTTGCCACTGGTCCAATCACTTTCTGATCAATAAGCTCTATTGATTTAATCTTATTATCTTCCTCACCTCGGTGCCCACTTTCATCAGGTCCTTCTAAGTGAATGTAGACAAAGTCCTTATCTTCTTCTATAAGCCACTTAATGGCTGCTTGTGCTTTTCCTTCATAATTCGTATGTACATTTCCTGTTGCACCTTCTACATCGATGGACGTCATCTCTGCACCTATTCCTATCCCTTTAATAAGGTCTACTGCTGAAATAACTGCACCTTCCACACCGTATTTTTCTTTGAAGCTTGGTAAAAGTGGCTTGCTGCCTTCTCCCCAAATCCATATACTATTGGCTGGTCTAAGTCCCTTGCTTCTTCTCGCTTCATTTACAGGATGATGATTCAGGATCGCATAGCTTTTCTCCATCATCTCCCATAGGATGTGACTATTGTCCCCCTCAGGTTTATAGTCGCCTATACGTCTGTCTAATATATCATGGGGTGGTGTAAGGCTCACTTTTTTACTTCCCTTATCCCACACCAGTAGATGTCTGTAGCTAACACCTGCATAAAACTTGCGTATGTCATCCCCTAAACTTTTCGCTACTGCTTCTATAAGTTCTTTTGCTTCTTCTGTCGTAATCTCATCTGCGCTATGGTCAAGTATTTTTTTGTCTTCATAGTTGTCTTCTTCTTCAGATAAAGTAACCACATTGGTTCTAAATGTAATATCAGTATCCTTCAAGCTCACACCCATGCTTAATGCTTCAAGTGGGCTTCTACCAAAATAGTATACCTGTGGATTGTAGCCAAGTACTGATAAATTAGCTGTGTCACTTCCTTTTGCACACCCTTTCGGGATTGTATGCACCATACCGATTTCACTGTATGGTGCATAGCGATCCATATGAGGGGTGTTGGCATATTCAAGAGGTGTTTTGCCTCCTAAAGTTTCTCTTTTTTCATCTGCCATACCATCTGCTAATACAACTACATATTTCATCGACTCACCCTCTATTTCTCTATACGCATTTTGCTTACTACTTTACATCCTTTTAAATGTTCAAGTTTTTCATCTAGGGTCTTTTGTTTATCATATGGCGTTATAAAGACATACCCTACACTACTAGGGATCTCTTCTACTTCTCCAAACACTTCCTTAACAACTGTTTGGTTATACGCTGCTTCACCTTCAAGCCTTACAAAGTAGTTAAGCTTCATTTCTTCTACTCTAGCCAGCTCTACTTTTTCTCTACTCCAGAAAGTCGTCACATTCACATCTTTATGTCTAGCTGCATCAATCATATCCGCTACCATGGCACTTGCAGTAGGAAGCTTTCCAGCACCTCTACCATAGAACATGACATCGCCTACCATATTTCCTTTTACAAAAACGGCATTAAAGACATCATTAACCATTGCTAGTGGATGTGCTTTAGAAATCATCGTAGGTGCTACACTTGCAAAGACATTACCGTCTTGCTTCTTGCAGCTACCTAAAAGCTTAATGGTATAGCCCATTGCTGTGGCATCGTCCATATCTGCTGATGTGATACGGGTAATCCCTTGTGTTGCAATCTCTTTATAATCCACGTGTTGACTAAACGCTAAAGATGAAAGGATAGCAATCTTACGACATGCATCATGCCCCTCTACATCTGCTTCTGGATTACGCTCTGCATAGCCTAAGTCCTGAGCTTCTTTTAGGACATCTTCAAAGGTACGTTTCTCATCACGCATTTTAGTAAGAATAAAATTAGTCGTTCCATTAAGAATCCCTGTAATCTCATAAATCTCATCTGCTGTTAATGCACTATTAAGTGGACGAATAATAGGTATACCGCCACCTACACTGGCTTCGAAAAGGAAGTTTGCATTGCTTTCCTTTGCCACTTCTAGAAGTTCTGGTCCATGAAGTGCTACAAGCTCCTTATTTGAAGTAACAACACTCTTTCCTTTTTGAAGTGCTGCTTTTACATAATCGTAAGCTGGGTTTACGCCTCCCATAGCTTCTGCTACAATCCCTACTTCTTCATCTTCTAGGATTGTATCCATACACTTCGTAAACTTAGCTTCATAAGGATGCCCTGCAAAGTCTCTAATGTCTAAAATATACTTTACATTGAGTTCCTTCGTTGCTTTCTGTGTAATGCTTTCTTTATTGGTTTCTAATACTTCTACAACTCCTGATCCGACTGTTCCATATCCTAAGACGGCTACCTCCATCTTAATCCCTCCCTTTATTCTCTTGCTAACATTTTTACATTTTGCACACCATCAATGCCACCTAATTGCTCTAGCAATTCGCCAATTTCCATACACATATTAGCTGTCTGCATACATATATTGATAAGCGCTACACCATTCATTGGAATCATCTGGTTAATCGTTAAAATATTGGCTCCTACATTGGCGATATAATTCAGTACATCTGATAACTTACCCGACTCATCTTTTAAATGTACAAGAATCGTAATCGTTTGCCCCATACCTTTCTCATAAAAAGGCATGATAGAATCTTTATATTTATAAAAAGAACTGCGACTAATCCCTACTTTTTCCGTAGCTTCTTGGACCGTAAGTACTTTATCCTCCTGCAGTAAATTCTTTACTTCCATTACTTTGATAAAAACTTCCGGTAGTACCTCTTTATCAATAATATAAAATTGTTTTTTATCTTTCATATTATTTTATTCTCCTTGTTCGCATATGGTGAACATTTGTTTTCGTTAAACAGACTATACCATATGCTCCTTTTATTTTCAATACTTCCAATCACTTTAATTATTTTTCTAATATTTTATACAACACTTTATCACACTAAAGCATATCCTTTGTTATAATTTGCTATATCTCTCTTATTATTCCCTCTAACAAAAAAAGAGGCGTCCCTTATGCACGCCTCTCGTAGGTTAAACTAATTCCCCTAATATTTCTTGGTCTTTATCACTTACAAGCAAATCAATATCTAACAATAAAATAATGCGCTCACCATGTTTTGATACACCTGTAATGTATTTACTTTCATAACGTGAAATCATCTTTGGTGTTGCCTCTACCTCTTCTTCTTTTACTGTGAGGATTTCACATACATTATCCACAACAAAAGCTACTTTGATTTCTCCAAGATTCATCTGAATCATTTTTGTGTTTTCATCTATGCCTTGGTCATTCATACGGAATCTTTTTCTGAGATTATAAATAGGATAAATATCTCCTCTTATGTTAATAATCCCTTCAATGTAGTCTGGTACTTCTGGCACTTGTGTGACCGTTTTGTAATCACTAATTTCGATGACACGCATAATGTCTATTCCATATTCTTGTGCACCTAATTTAAATACGACGATTTGATTTGTTGCCATACGACATCCCCCTTAAGCTTTACCGCTGCTATTAGTCATTTTGGTGAATCCATACTAAGTATGCATTCATAAATTTATCGATATCACCATCCATTACTGCACCTGTATTGCCTGTTTCTTCAGTAGTACGATGGTCTTTCACCATGTTGTATGGGTGGAATACATATGAACGTATCTGACTCCCCCATCCAATTTCTTTCTTTTCACCACGTATGCCATCTAAGGTTGCTAAACGTTCTTCTTCTTGTTTTTCATAGAGCTTCGCTTTTAACATCTGCATCGCTTTTTCTCTATTTTGAATTTGTGAACGCTCATTTTGACACTGTACCACAACACCTGTAGGTAAGTGAGTAATACGTACAGCCGAGTCAGTAGTATTGATATGCTGTCCACCTGCTCCTGTCGCACGGTAAGTGTCTATACGCAAGTCTTCTGTTTTTATGTCTACATTTATCTCATCTGTAATCTCTGGAATGATATCACATGATGCGAATGATGTATGTCTTCTTCCTGATGAATCGAATGGTGAGATGCGGACAAGTCTATGGATACCTTTTTCTGATTTTAAGTAACCATAGGCATTTGGTCCATTAATCTGAATCGTTACAGATTTAACCCCTGCCTCATCACCATCTAAATAATCTAGCAGCTGTACTTTATAGCCTTTCTTATCAGCCCATCTGCTGTACATACGATAAAGCATACTTACCCAGTCACATGCCTCTGTACCACCAGCACCTGCATGTAATGATAAAATAGCATTATTCATATCATATTCACCATCAAGTAAAGTTGCGATACGCATTGCTTCATATTCTTCTTTAAATTCTTGGCCTTCTGCCATTGCTTCTTCAGCAATCATCTCATCTTGCTCTTCTTGTCCCATTTCAATGAGTGTTAAAGTATCTTCATACTTGCCACAGAGCTTTTCATATTTTTCTATAATTTCTTTATGCACTTTGAGTTCCTGTAGTACTTTTTGTGCATGATCCATATCGTTCCAGAAATCAGGTTCAGCTGACTTTCTTTCTAACTCTTCTATTTGTTCTTGACGACGTGCGACGTCAAAGAGAGTTCCCCATTTCTGTTAATTTTGTACTGTATGAATCTAAACTTTGTTTTAACTGATCTAGTTCTAACACATTATCACTCCTTTTCTCTATTATACCATATTCTAATAATTGTCAATACTGGTTTAGTTCTAAAGCTTTTGTACCTTGAATTTTTTTCCTTTTATAATTGACTCCACTTATTCATATACTATATAAAAACGCGTACTGAAAGGATGATTTTATGGCACAGACAGTTACACTTCCAGCTCTACCTTATGCATACAATGCATTAGAACCTTTTATTGATGAGGAGACAATGCATATCCATCACGACAAGCATTTCCAAACTTATGTCGATAAATACAATGCCATCATAAGTTCAAATAGTGATATCTCTAACGAATCACTTTGTCACTTACTCATGAGTCCTGATAACATTCCTGCATCTGTCAGACAAAATGTGATTAACCAAGGTGGGGGCGTGTACAACCATGACTTTTTCTTCAAAAATTTATCTGCTACAAGTAGCAAAGAGCCTACTGGCAACTTAAAGGCGGCACTCATCCGTGACTTTGGTAGCATCGAAGATTTCAAAGCTCAGTTCAGTAGTGTGGCGAATATGACTTTTGGCTCTGGATGGGCTTGGCTTGTAAAGGATGGCAATGGCAAACTAAGTATCATCAGTACTGCAAATCAAGATACACCTATTAGTCGTGGGCTACTTCCTCTTATGACTGTAGATGTATGGGAGCATGCTTACTATTTGAAGTATCAAAATCGTCGCCCTGAGTATACTGCAGCATTTTGGAATGTAGTGAATTGGGATCGTGCGGAACAACTATTCAACGGTGAGGTGGCAGCTAGTTGTCTTTAGTTCTTTCCTATGCACGTCCTTCATTAAATCTATTAGCGTAGCAGTGCTTCATATAAAAGTAGCCTACACATGGTCTATTAAAGATTATGTGTAGGCTACTTTTATATCTTTATTGTTCCTTTTCCTTAGTAAATACTGCGACTCTAACAACCCAACTTTCTCCGTATTGGAAAGCTGTTGGTTCTATTGTCAGTAATCCCTTTTCTTTATCTTGGGAAAACTCAACTCTTTCTTGATTATCTAACCATTTAGCTTCTTTAAGTGTACACTTCACATTAGTAAAGGTGCTATATTGGCGTTCTGTAAGTTTGATTACATTTTGATCGCCCCATGTAGGTATATCATGTACAAACACATAGACACTTTCTTCTGTTTCTAAAGCAAAATCTTTTTCATATCCTTTAATATCGGATACTTCTCCTTCAAAAAATGCCTCGCCATACTTATTGATCCACTTTCCTATAGCCTCTAAGTATCCTTCGTGCAACAAAGGTTGACTACCATCTAGTTTTGTAAAGATGCCCAGTAGGAAATTCCCCCCTACTTTTCTACCAGCAACCATTGCTTCAATAATTTGTTTCATGGATTTTACATTGATGTCTGTGGCAATCCCCCAGTGTTCACAAATTGGGTAGCACATCTCACCCATATATTCTTTCTTCATTCCTTCGCACTCTAACTTGCGTGGATGCCCTTGCTCAAAAGTTACACAATCAATTTCTTCATGACCAAATACACCTTGGGCTTCTAATCCAGTATTATTGATAATAATAGCATCTGGTTGATATTGACGTATCATTCCATACAGTTCATCTAGCTCCCATCCACCAGCTGGCTTACTCCAATTTCCATCTAGCCAAAATCCCCCTATTTTACCATAGTTACGACATAGTATTTCTATTGAAGCTCTTAGATACTTTAAATACGCTGAAAAATCTCCCTCAAAATCTGGTTGATGCCAATCTACAGTAGTATGGTACAGAAACGGCATGATATCAGCTTCATGACATGCATCTATAAATTCTTTAACAACATCTCTTCCATTAGGTGTATGCATCACATCATACGTAGTTAGCCCTCTTGTATCATAAAGTGAGAAGCCATCATGATGTCTGGTTGTAAAAGTTATATACTTTGCCCCAGAAATTTTAGCTGCATGAATCACCTTTTTTGCATCAAAGCTGCTGTAATCTAATGCTAACGCCTTCCTCTCATATTTTTCTACGTCATGCTTACGTAAATTCATAACCCATTCCCCATTTTCATATTGAATATAAGGTCCATAATGTACAAATAGGCCAAATCCACGCTTTTGAAATGTTTGTATTCTTGTTTCCATTTTATCCTCCTCTTATTCCTTAACCTTTTACGCCCCCACCTGTTACACCTGCAATAATCTTATCTGATAAGAATAAATACAGAATGAATGTTGGTAAAAATACAATAACCACTGCTGCAAACATAGCTGCCCAGTCTCCTGAATATTTCATAGACTGTACCATTGCATAGAGCCCTACTGCTACAGGCTTAAGCTTAGCATCATCAATTAATATATATGAGATAAAGTATTCATTCCAAATAGTAATGAAGTTAAACACAAGTAATGTAATGATACCCGGTTGTGCCAATGGGAACATAATGCTCCAAAATGTCCTAATAGGTCCACATCCATCTATAGCCGCTGCCTCTTGAAAATCTCCCGGCAGTGATTGGAAAAAGCTATAGAGGAAAAACACTGTGAACGGTACTGTCATACATATATATAAGAAAATAATGATAAGTCTATTATTCGTTGCTCCCATTTTAGAAAGCATTGAATACAGTGGTAGAACAATCATAACAACAGGTATGCTCATTCCTATTACAAAGGCATTTAATAATAATTTTCTTCCTTTAAAATGTGTACGAGCTAGTGCATAAGAAGCAGGTGCCCCTACCAAAATAACACCTATACTTGAAGCACATGTATAAATGACAGAGTTCATAAAATATTTAGCTACATTGTGTGAAAAAAGTGCATTCTTATAGTTTTCAAAGTGAATCCCACTCTCAAATTTCAACATTGTTCCATTAAATATTTCTTTGGTTGTAGATAAAGAAGCTAGCACAACCCAGCCAATCATAATAAAAATAAAAACAGTCCATAGTATGAGTAGTAGGTATGCAGGGGTTAATGCCAATTGTCGTTTCCATTTTATGTTTGCTATTTTTTTCATCTGCTTCCCTCCTAAAATTCTATGTCTGAGTCTTTTATTAATACATTTACAATAGTAAATGCAACAATAATAATAATTGATAAAATGACACCGATAGCAGCTCCAGCACCCACATTAATCTCTGTGGTTCCCCTACTTCCCCCAAATACAAGTTGATACATATATATCATCGGTGTAATCGTTCCTTCTGATAAATCAAAAGGTGTAAATACCTGTGTCCAGATAAAAAATCCTACGACGATTACGGTCCACAACGTAATAACCGACTTAATAACATCTTTAAGCAATGGCAAAGTAATAGCAAAATAACGTCTCCATAATCCTGCGCCTTCAATCATTGCTGCTTCGTAATATGTAGTCGGAATACGTTCAATACCTGCTATAAAAATAAGCATAAAGTACCCTACAATACCAAATGAAAAGGCAACTACCATACATAGAAAGATATTTTGTGGCGATGTCCATTGTGCATTGACCATCTTTTCAATACCAAATAACTTTCCTATTGATTTAAGCAATCCAAACTTTGCACTATAGACATACTGCACCCACATTGTTCCTAATGCAACTGCCGATACTACATTTGGCAAATAAATAATTGCACGCCACATCCCTTTAAGCTTAACTCCAGATGTCAGGATTATAGCAAAAAGCATAGCAAATACAAGAGATAAGATGCCTCCTATACTCCAAATGCCTGCAATATTTCTAAGAGAAATAATAAACATCCGTGAAGAAAAAAGCATTTTATAATTTTCTAACCCTATCCATTCCCAATTTGACACTGGATCTGAGATATTTGCTACATTACTAAAACTCATTCCTGTTGTCACAATAATGGGATATAAAAACATGATTAAAAAACAAAAAACTGCCGGTCCTAAAAATATACAGAGTGTCTTTTTATCTATTTTCATCCTTATTACGCTCCATTCCATTCATTTTTAAAGAGAAACGTAGCCCATCCTACGTCTCTCTTTAAGATGTTATCTCTTTGATTAATCTTCCATCTACATACCTACCATGCGATCTATAAATTGTTGTGGTGTAATCTTGCCACTAATAAGCTCTACGAACGCTGCACTAATTGTTGCTGAAAGATTTCCATTATCTTCAATACCACCACTCCATGGTAGCCATTCATCTGTTCCTACAAACACTTCTTTAGCATCTACTAATTGATCTGGCCATACACTATTAAGTCCTGATGGAATACCATAAGTTGCTTCTGCAAGCTTTCCATCCCATTCTCCTGTTGTTAAGTACACAATAAAATCGAATGCTGCATCTGGATGTTCACTATCTTTATTAATATAAAATGCTTGAGAAGCATAATTTGCCGCTTTAGCATTTGCTTGACTATTTGGTACACTTGGGTATTGGAATTGTCCCCATGGGAAATCTGGTCCTGTAACAGGCATTAGCTCATTCACTAACCATGTCGCATTAAGATACATAGACGCTTCTCCATTTGCTAAGTCTTGCTGACCTGCTGGGAAAATGTTAGAACTTACATTAGGATGGAAATACCCTTTCTTATACAATTCTGCATATGCTTCTGCCATCTGAAGCACTGCTGGATCTTGCCACATTTCATCTTTATTTTCAGTCACTAGTTGAGATACCCATTCACCACCTTTGGCTCTTGCTAAATAATATCCTGGCAATGCTAACATGTATGCATCATCTACTGTAATTGGTTGATACCCTGCCGTTTTTAACTTCTCACAAACATTTAAGAATTCATCCCATGTAGTTGGCACTGCATCAACACCTGCTTTTTCGAAATGTTCTTTGTTATAGAACATACACTGTACATAAGGTTGATAAGGAATACCATTAATCTCGCCATCTTTTGAATAAACCTTCGTTGTATCTACTGTTGCCTTCAATACAACCTCTTCATAGGCCTTCCCATCTGTTGTTGGATAACTCTCTTTGAAATAATCTGCTACATCCATTACATAATCCATTGTTGCTGGTAATACCACATTAAGTGGGCCATCATAAATGTCGATTTGCTCTCCTGCGCTAAGCTTCGCTGGAATAATCTTATTAATTTCTCTACCTTGCCAGTTGATAGTTATCTTTACATTTTCATTCTCTTTCATATATTGCTTAGCTGCTTCACTAATAGCTTTTCCTTGTGGTTCTGCCTCATTCCACATAGACCAGTATGTAAGCTCAATACTATCTATCTTTTCACCACTTGTTGTTTCTGCCCCTGTACTACTTGTTGGATTTGTCTCAGGTTTAGAATCTGTTGTACTGCACCCCATCATCCCTACTGACATACACATTATCATGAATACTGCAAAAAACTTCTTCATAATACTCCTCCTTTTTAAGATATTTTCAACTTAATCATTTTCAATTCGAACTGTTTTAAGTGATTTGTTACTATAATCTTAACATATATTTATTTTTTTTGTATCATTTTAACAATTATTGACTGTTGTTAAAATTTTTATTATAATTGGTTCATATTCATTCATTTTCGTTCAAAGGAGTACTTTATATGCAACGTTATGACCAAATTCTTGAATTATTATCACAGCACAAGACAATGTCTATCCATAGACTTAAAGATGCTCTTTTTTGCAGCACCTCTTCCTTACGTCGTGACCTTATTGCATTAGAAGCAACTGGTGCCATCAGACGTATACGTGGTGGCGCTACTTTAGTTCGTGGTTCTCATTTTGAGTATTCATCCGACTTTCGGAAAACCCTGCAATCCACTGAGAAAGATTATATCGCTAGTATTGCATTTGATTTTATAAGCAACGGTATGTCTCTATTTCTTGATTCTAGCAGTACTGTTTCTAAACTCTGCCCCCAACTTGAGACATTACATAGCATTAATGTAGCCACAAACGGTGTACATACTTCTTTACTATTAAGCAACTCCCCGCACATTAACACCTGTGTCACAGGTGGATCTATTCTTAACCGCTCAGGTACGCTTTTTGGCACAGATGCAATCTCATATATTTCCCATCTAAAAGCTGATATTGCTTTTATTTCTTGTAGAGGAATGGATATAGATGGTATTTATGAAGCTGATGTTAGGCAAGCACAAATCAAACAAGCAATGATTCATAATGCAAAAAAAACTATCTTACTCATTGATCACTCTAAGATAGACTCTCATTTTTTTTATAGATTAGGTACCTTTTCTCAATTTCATGCTATTATCACAGATGAAAAACCTTCCTCTGAGCTCATTCGTGCTATTGAGGAGCAGCATTGTCTTCTCCTTTACTAAGCACACAAATAAAGGGTATGCATGTATATCACCATAATACATGCATACCCTTTATTTGATTTTTGCTTTATTTGAATACATTTTTGATTATTTCTACGTTGGCTTCATCATAAAAATCTACTTGTTCACAGTCTATATAAAAAATAGTATTGTCTTTTCTTAAAAGTAGTTCATTATAGTTTTGATGCTTATAAGCCAGGTCTACTTCAAAGAGGCTTGCATCTATTGGTTCTAATGCACCATAGGCAATGTGGTCGTCTGAGTATCTATCAAATAGTTTTTCCCATATGATTTCTGTATACTTTTCTTTTTTGCATTTGTAGTAGTTTGCATCAAAGTTCATTTGTTCGTAGTTTTCATCATTCTCGTAGTATTTCTCTAGGGCAAAGCTTTCGCCTGATTCCATCCATACACGCTCTAGCTGTGCCTCTTCAAATCCTGGGAAATCTTTGAGACTTAATGCACCTGCTTCTTCTGCCTGTAGAAGTCCTTCTTCTAAGGTTGGTGGCTCATAAGGTGTACTTAAGACAAGTGCGATGCTTATCATAAAGGTTCCCATCATGACAACGAACATACCTATCGCATATAAAATACTTAGCTGAGTCTTCTTTTTATTATTTTGTAGTTTCTCATGCACATACTTTCTATAAAAAATAGTCATCACAACAATCACTACACTCATCATTCCTACTGGGATAAATGCTTTTAGTGTCATATCTTCCAGGAATAAAGCCCACATCCATATGCAGGTCAAGCCCAATGCCCCTCCGTAGTAAAGTCTACTTCGCCACTTGGCACCTTTCAAGCTGGGGCTATATCCTTCTTGTCTTAAACTCTTGATGACAAAGATAATAAGATAAATGCTATAGATACTGTATATGCCACCTAGTGCTAACTTCATCCACGCATTTTGTAGATAAAAATTATCAAATAGATCATAATAATTCAATGTAGTGATTTCCTGAATGCCGAACCCAAGCCATATAATGCCGAATAAAAACATCCAGCCTTCTGTTTTTAGAAGGGTCTTTATCACTTGCTTTTTCTCTATCTCTCTATCTGTATGAATAGGTGTTGGTTCTATGCCTTCTTTTGCTTTATAAATCCGTATATAATTACCCGTTTTGATGCTTTGCCAGCCGGAATCTTCACACAGGCCTTCATACGCTTCACTTGTTTGATTGTCTACTAAGTCTACACAGTATGCAATCTTACGGGGTTCTATTTTTTTAAATTTACCTCGCCCTAGTGTTCCGATACTTTCTAATTCATAGCCTTTCAGTGCCATTTCTTCTAAGTACATTTTCAGTGCCTTATAATCTACCGTTAAGTAATTTAAGAATCGGTAAATATACTTTACTTCACTCATTCCATCTCCCCCTCACAATGCATCTTACCATCTGCTACCAACTGACACAGTCGCCTATACTCTTCATTTAGTAGTAGCTTTCCTTTAGGTGTTAATACATAGATTTTCTTTCGATCTTCTTCCCGTACTTGTTTGATGATGTCTTCTTTTTCAAAACGTCCTAGTAAAGTGTATAAGGTCCCTGCACCCACTGCTACTCTTCCTTCTGTCATCTCTGTAATACACTGCATGATGCCATAGCCGTGCCTTTCCTCTGTAAGTGCTAGCAATACATAATACATGGGCTCTGTTAATGTTTTTAATTGTTCTCTTGCCATAGTGACTCCTCTGTATCGATACTCGATATATCTATATTCAATATAATCCTTACTCTCTAATTTGTCAACGCAAAAAGTCGCTAACTTTAATAGTTAACGACTTTTTTTTATCTTTTATTCATTTTGTCCGCAGCATTGCTTGTATTTCTTACCACTACCGCATGGACATACATCATTACGTCCTACTTTTTCTTTCTTTGCAGCTGGTTGTGCCCCAAGACTTGTATCTTGGTGGTTTGTTGCTGTTACTTTTACAACGCTTTCACGTTTAATTTCACGGTTTACTGCTACACGTACATGGAACAGTGCTTTTACTGTTTCTTGTTGGATATTTTCAATCAT
>JBOFIT010000208.1:0-2484 GCA_051650305.1 Cellulosilyticaceae bacterium | reverse complement strand
AATGAACTTTTGAGAATGTATAGCAGTTAACATTAAAAATATTGAAAGCCTAACATACCAAGTAAAGATTGGGGGAATGTAAGGCTTTCTTTTTAGAATGTCCAAAGAAAACAGATAGAGGAAGCAGAAGATATAGTAGGCAGAGGGGGGAGCTAAAGTCTTACTGCTTTGTAGAAGGAACCCTTGTTGATACCACGGAAGGTAAGAAAGCTATAGAGACAATCCAAGTAGGAGGCTACGTAGCGGCTAAGAATCTAGAGATAGGTGAAGTTGAATAAGAGAAGTCATCTCTACAAGTGTTAATGAAAGTCAGTTGCTACTCAAGCTTACCGTAGCAGGTGAAGTGATAGAAGCCACACCAAACCATGCATTCTATATCCATGAAAAAGGATGAATAGAAGCAGGAGATATAGAAGTAGGCGACTACGTGACCTTACAAAATGGTGAGGTAGTAGCAGTACAAAATGTGGCGTATACAGTACTCGAAACGCCAATAAAGGCGTATGATTTTACAGTAGAAGGCTTGCATAATTATTATGTAGGCGAACTGGAGAATCTTTGGCAATTACGATGAAACAAGTGGACAAATTATATTTGATACATTTGCAAAAGGGAAACATTAGTAGGAGGAAAAAGGGTTGGAAAATATATTAAAAGAAATAGTAACAAAAAATAAACTCGAACAAAAAAGCTTAGCTATATTTTGGGAAACTTTTGAAGGGTATTGCGTAGAAGAACAGAAAGAATTTGAGAAAGTATTTACTCAGTTTAGTTTAGAAAAAATGGATATTGAAGTAAGGGCTATATCTTTTAAATTAGGGAATTGGCCAGAGTGTAATTATAATCATATTATAGTTAACTTACCTATAATATATGATAAACATGAAAGAGGATATTATGATGTTTATTTTAATTTAGATGGTGAAGTAGAGGATGATTATTTCGTAATTTATTAATAAAGATACACAGCATGCAAATAAGTAATGGTAATAAATGATAACGTATATCCCAGCAGACTAATTAATCTTGGTCTCTGCTGGGTTTTCTTTTTGAAAAAGCTAAAAGTTGTTAGGCAGAGGTATTTACATAGAGGCTAAAAATCTAGAAACAGATGAAGTCGAATACAGAGAACGACTTTTAACATTATATAATTGATAATGCATCAAATTGCATAAAAATATAAGTTATAACTGATAAAATAAATGAAATGTTATTGAATAAAAGATATAACTATGGTCCTAATGATAGTTATGTGCATTAAGATAGGCATATTTTTGTTGGTAAGGATATAAATTGATAAAGATAAAAAACTGTTAGGCCTATATGGAATAAGGCTAACAGTTTTTTATGTTGTTATTTATTCAAAAAGCAGTCTTACTTTGCAGTTTCTAAAGCTTTAGTTACAGCTTCAAATACAGCGGTACTTGAGTTAGATGCACCAGAGATTGCATCGATACCTTCTGTTGTTTGAGTGTAGATAATGCTTGGGATTAAGTCGTTTTGGATAGACATGAAGATACTAGATGTCTCATGGTGCTCAAGTACTTCAATTGTATCGATGAAACCATCTGTTACAGTAACTTCTACTTTGATAACACCGTTGTTACCAGTAGCTTCACCTTGGTACTTACCATCTTTGAACTGAGCTTTTGCATCAGCACTGATTTTTTCTTTTGTTTCAGTAGTATCTTCTTTTGAAGATGTAGCAGCACCGATGAACTTGTCATCAGCCATAGCAAGAGTAGCAGCATTGATACCAGCTTCACGACCGAATACGATGATATCTGCTAAGGCATTACCACCTAGACGCTCAGCACCGTGTACACCACCTGTTACTTCACCAGCAGCATAAAGACCAGCAATCGCTGTACCTTCTTCTGTAAGTACTTCAGCATCAGCATTGATTGTGATACCACCCATTGTATGGTGAACACCAGGAGCCATAGGAATCGCATAGAAAGGAGCTTGTGTGAAAGCTACATCCATACCAGCAGCACGGCCGAAAGCTTCATCATTTTTAGCTTCTACAGCTTGGTTCCAAGTGTCAATAGTTGCTTTAAGTGTCGCACCATCCATACCAAGAGCCTCAGCTAATGCTTCAGGTGTTTCTCCTTCAACTGTTAAACCTTGCTTCACATATTTTTCGATAGCTTTTAAGCTTTCACGAACTGTTTGATCAAATACTAAGTAAGCAGAACCGCCTTCTTGTTCTAAGATCGCAGCAGATACTTTGTCACGTGTAGACATCTCATCTGTGAAACGCTCACCTTTAGCATTCACTAAGATAGCACCATTACCACGTACAGCTTCTGTGATAAGCGCAGCTGTTTCTGTATGAACAGTTGGATGGATTTGAATTTGCTCGATATCTGTTAAGTCAGCACCAACAGCTTCTGCAAGTGTGATACCGTCACCTGTTGCACCTGGTTGGTTTGTAGAGATGAATCCATCAAGTTGTGGTTGGTATTTTGTATAAAGCTCAGC
>JBOFIT010000207.1:0-5604 GCA_051650305.1 Cellulosilyticaceae bacterium | reverse complement strand
GCATACCTTTATAGATGGCTTGCTCCAAGGCTAGTCCTTTTCTATAAGTTGCTTCAATTTGTGGTGTATACACGACGTATTGATTCTTGCCTTTTTCTTTGGCTTTATACAGCGCTAAGTCACTTCTAATCAAAAGTGTCTCCATGGTATCCACACTTAAGTTCCCTTGGACAATCCCTATACTTACGGACACTTGATGTCTGGTTTCACCTTTTTCAAAACGCATACATCCTTCATCGATAAGCTTTGTAGCTTTTTCACAGAATGCTTCCTGAGTCATCTTGGTTGGAAATACCACTACAAATTCATCACCACCAAGTCTTGCGATACGCCCTTCTGCACAAATGCTTTTGAGCTTATTAGCCAGCTCAACAAGTGCTTGATCACCATAATAATGTCCATAACTGTCATTAATGGCTTTAAAATTATCTAAATCAAGATAAAACACCGTTACTTCTTTTATATTTTCCTCTTTGAGCAGTTCAAAGTATCGATACATCCCTCGCCTATTCATAAGCTGCGTTAGATCATCCATATACGCCATCTGCTCTATCTTTTGCTGTGCTCTTACTGCCTCTGTGATATCCCTTGCAATCCCTACGGTGCCTATCACTTCGTCATATGCATTAATAACCGGTGCTTTATGCACTTCAAATAAACGTTCGCCTCTTTTCCCTGGGATCATTTCATTGAATATCACGCTTTTTCGTTCATTCATGACTTTTAAATCATACAGACGGCATTGCTCCCCGATCTTCCCATCCCATACATAAAAGTCATCTCTTCCTTGTATGTCTTCAAAACTTTTGTCACAGTGGTATTTTAGTTCCTTATTTACCTTCATATACTGGCTTTTTGTATTTTTAAACCACGACATATACGGCACATTATGAAGCAGTGCTTGAAAAAGCATCTCGTTATCGATGCTCCTATTTTTGAGTCTTATATAGGCGATATGATGCTTCATTCTTATGGCAAGTTGTAAAGCTGTATAAGGTTCCTCTACCCAATCCGTAACCCCTGCCTCATAAAAAGTCTCTAAATCACTAAGACATCCCTTGTCAAAGACGCCTATGATAGGGATGTCCTTATGGCTAAAGTGTTGTTTAATCCTACGAAGCATTGCTAATGCCTTTTCTTTCTCTTTGACAGGCATTACAATCATTTCATATGTCTTTTCTTCTCCTACCTGCTCCTCTAAAAGCACTTTGCGCCCTGTAGCAAAAAAAATCGTATCTATATGATCTGTTTGCAACTGTACCTTAAGGGCGTCTTCCATTTCTTTATCTAAATCAAGTATTAAAATATTTATCTTCTTTTTATCCATATAGACTACCTCTTTATTTATCTTGTTTCTATTATAACCGACGCTTTGTCTTTTATTTATCCTTACAGAAATCCTTTAAAGACGTATAATATACCATTCACTTTGAAAAACTGTCTCTATAAAGAAATAAAGACGAGGAGCGTTTTCATGAAAAAAATTCAATCCACTTGCAATGTGTGTTCATTGGCATGTAACCTTGATTTTTATGTAGAAGATAATCATATCGTTAAAGTGATTCCTACTAAGGATTATCCTGTCAATAAAGGTTTCGCTTGTATTAAAGGAATTTCTTTAGACAAGCAGACAACTAAGTTTAAGCCATCACCTCTTCCAAAACGACGTGATGCAGCTGGGAACTTCATCGAAATGAACTGGGAAGAAGGCTATGCCTATGTAGCCAGTGAACTTCTCCGTATCCAAGAAACTTACGGTTCTGATAGTCTTGCAGCCATTAGTACAGGGCAGCTTCCTATGGAAGAGATGGCTCTTTTTTCTCACGTAATGCGTAATTTCCTAAAAGGCAATGTAGATGGCAATACCCGTCTCTGTATGGCCACTTCTGTCGTTGCCCATAAGCAAAGTTTCGGGTTTGATGCCCCACCTTATACCTTAAACGACTTTGAACTTTCAGATACGATTTTCCTTATCGGCGCGAATCCAATCATTGCTCATCCGATTATCTGGGACCGTATACGCCATAATCCCAATAAGAAAATCATCGTCATTGACCCACGTAAGTCTGAGACAGCTAAGCAGGCAGACTACTTTTATCCAATCGCCCCTAAAGCAGATATCTATCTTTTCTATGGGCTTGCCAATATCCTTATCGCAAAGGACGCCATCGACCATTCCTATATCGAAGCACATACGCAGAACTTCGAGGCTTTTAAAGACCTCATAGCCCAATATACCCCTGAAAGCGTGGCTGAACATACAGGCCTTTCGCTAGATGCACTTTACGAGATGGCTGGACTCATCGAAAAAGGTGAACGTGTATCCTTCTGGTGGACCATGGGTGTGAATCAAGGTTACGAAGCAGTACGCACTGCTCAGTCTATTATCAACCTCGCACTGATGACAGGTAATATAGGCCGCCCAGGGACAGGTGCTAACTCCATTACTGGTCAATGTAACGCCATGGGTTCACGTCTCTTTAGCAATACCACAGGACTTTATGCTGGTGGTGAGTATGATAATCCTGCGCGCCGCGCTGCTGTGTGTGAAGCACTTAATCTTACTGATGATCAGCTCATCAATAAGCCTACCTTGCCTTACAATGTCATTATCGAAAAGATCAATAGCGGTGAGATCAAAGCCCTTTGGGTTGTCTCTACCAACCCTCGCCATTCCTGGACCAATAACTCAACTTTCGCTGAAGCCATCAAAAAACTAGAGCTCTTTATCGTCCAAGATATCTATGATGATACAGATACAGCTCTTGATGCTACCGTTTACCTTCCTGTGGTGCCCGGTATCAAAAAGACCGGTACGTATATCAATACCGAAAGACGTCTTTCAGCTATGCGTCCCCTTATCTCTCGTGAAGCTCATGAAAAGACTGATTTTGAAGTCTTTCTAGGCGTAGGTAAAGCGCTTGGCATGGGCACCCTCCTTGATTTATGGGAGACACCTGAAGAAGTCTTTGAACTGATGAAAAAATGCAGTAAAGGTATGCCTTGTGATATCACTGGCATCACGTACCAGTCTCTAGAAGGCACAGCCGGTATTCAATGGCCATTTAAAGAAGGGGACGTCCTTACAGATAACCAACGTCGCCTTTATGAAGATGGCAACTACTATACCCCTTCAAAAAAAGCCAACTTTGTCTTTGATACCATCGCCTCCAATCCACTTCCTACCACTCAGGATTTCCCTTATGTGCTCAATACCGGTCGTGGCACAGTGGGTCAATGGCATACAGGGGTACGCTCTAGAGAAATTGGTGTGGCTGATGGTGCTTACCGTAAGCAAGCCTATATCTATATTCATCCTGAACTTGCCCGTGAGAAAGGTATCGTAGAAAACGAGATTTTCAAAGTCGTCTCCATCAATGGGAACTGCTCACACTTTAGCGCAAAACTCAGTGATACAGTGGCTCCTGACCATCTCTATGCACCGATTCACTATATCGAGACCAATAACTTGACACCTTCTCTTTATGATACTTACTCAAAAGAGCCTTCCTATAAAACAACGCCTATCAATATCTTTAAAGTTTCAGGAGTGTGATATCATGAAAAGAATCAAAATAGACCGTTCTAAATGTGTGGGGTGCTTAACTTGTGTAGCTGCTTGTATCGTTGCTAACGATAGTTTAGACCCTCGTAACCGTATCGTAAGTGATAGCGAGAAAAGATACGCACCCATCTTCTGCCGTCACTGTGATGAACCAGAATGTGTATACACCTGTATGACTGGTGCCATGTATAAAAACGATAAGACTGGCTTTGTGGACTACAATAAAGACCAATGTGCCAGTTGCTATATGTGCATCATGACTTGTCCTTATGGGGTCTTAAAAAGCGACTCTCTTTACCAAAAAGAAATTATGAAATGTAATATGTGTCAGCACCGTGAAGAGGGACCTATGTGTGTTGAGAAATGTCCGATGTTTGCCATTACATTAGAGGAGGTGTAGATTGATGCATTATGTCGTATTAGGTGCTTCTGCTGCTGGTTTAAGTGGTGTCAAAAGGCTCCGTGAACTGGATGCCAATGCCCAAATTACCCTTATTTCAAAAGATGAGCATATTTATTCAAGATGTATTCTCCATCACTATATGGAAGGCATACGGGATTTAGCGAAGCTTTCCTTTATATCCCCTACTTTCCTTAAGGATTATCGGATTGAATGGCTATCTGGTGAGACCGTTACGAAAGTGGACCCCCATTCTAAAACTATCACCACTAATCATCAAAAGACCATCAGTTTCGATAAGCTTCTCATTGCTACTGGTTCCCACGTCTTTTTCCCACCTATTCCAGGTCTTCGTGAAGCCACCAATGCCATCGGTTTTCATGACTTGGATGAGTGTGTAGACATTATGGCTAAAGCCAAGACTGCCAAGCACATTGTGGTACTGGGGGCAGGGCTTGTAGGAATCGATGCCATCTGTGGCCTTCTCCATCTAGGGAAGTCTCTAACTCTTGTGGAAATGAAACCACATATGCTTTCTCTTCAACTCGACAAGCGTAGTGCCGCTACCTATGAAGAAGCTTTCCGTACCAAAGGGGTAAAACAGTTTTATGGTGTGAAAGCTCAGGAGCTTGTACTCGATGCCTCACATAGGATTCAGGAAGTGGTACTCGATACTGGTGAACGCCTACCTTGTGATCTACTCATCGTCGCTTCAGGGGTACGGTCTAATGTAGACTTCCTGGAAGGCAGTGGCATTGAGACAGACCGCTTTGGGCTTGTAATTGATGTCTTCGGTAAAACGTCCCATCCCGATATTTATGGTGCTGGTGACGTAACTGGTCGTAACCCTATATGGCCTATCGCCGTTAAGGAAGGGATTATCGCGGCATGTAATATGGTGGGTGAATCCAAGCAAATGACCGACTTCTTCGCAAGTAAAGCTACCATGAATTTTTTAGGTATTCCTACCTTGTCTCTCGGTCTTCATACACCTGAAAATCCTGACGATTATCAGATTGAATTAGAAGAAGACTCAGATGGTAACTATAAGAAAATCGTCCATAAAGAAGGTAAAATCTATGGTGCGCTTCTGCAAGGTGATCTTTCTTATTCCGGCATTCTCACTCAGCTCATCAAAAATAATATCGATGTTTCTAAAGTCAAGAAACCTCTCTTTACCATCGACTACTCCGATTTCTTCCATCTGACTGAAGACTTAGAGTACATTTATTCTCACTCATGAAAGGAGCTCTTATGGAAAAGCATTCTTTATTTTCTCGCCTCGGAGGGCTACCCGTTCCCATACTCCCAACCATGGTTGGGGCCATTACCCTTGGCAATATGTGGTCTTCACTAGGCTTTACTTGGATTCGCCATCTAACCATGTGGGCAGGTATACTTCTTCTTCTTGCCTACATTTTAAAAATCATTTTCTTTTTTGATTTAGTAAAAAATGAGTACAGAACCACTGTACCTGCCAGTCTTTATGCAGGCTTCACTATGCTACTCATGCTTCTTGGAAGCTATGTCTTTGACCTAAGTCCCGTAATCGGTAAAGCGATGTGGGCACTTGGGCTTGGTCTTCATACCATTCACCTTTTGGTGTTTATTTATAGCCATGTCTTCCGAAAGTTCGAGC
>JBOFIT010000206.1:0-2942 GCA_051650305.1 Cellulosilyticaceae bacterium | reverse complement strand
TCATCTTCAAGAAACTTCTGAAGCTCTATGTAGTTAGCTCTTGCTTCTTCAATCAATGTATGGTTACCATCTTCCCATGTCTTGAAGAAGTTATCTACCTTCTGGAGTCTTTTCTTTGCTGCAGCTTCAAATTTATCTTTTCCTACTGCTTTTTGTTCAGGTGTTAACTGTACCACATGAATCGGTGTATCCACTGGCGCAATCATATCAATCATTTGCCATTCATTAGGCACTTCAGTTTCTCCTAAAGTCAGTGTAACTTGATTTGTTATACGTGCATCGATCACTTGACTAGCCCACTTGTCTCCTGCTTTGGCAACGACTCTCATACTGCCTAAACCTGTTGTCAAACGTGCAATTCCTTGTCCATCTACTTTGACCTTTGCCACAGGATAAAACTCTGCATAGTTCAAGATTTCAAAGTCTACCTCTGCATCTACTGCATAATGACCGCTTTCATCTCTTACTTCTACGGTAAGTTGTGTTGTCTTGGCATAAAGTTCTAGGTTATTCAGTAGCGTTGCTACACCCACTTGTTCAATAGCTTCCTCAGATGCTGACTCTGTATCAAACCATCTTGAATGTACAAGCATAGCACGTGAAGATGCATTAGTAAACCAACCTTTATTCAGCACTTCCTCTGGCTCACACGCCCCTAAGAAATGCCATTTGTTATCCATATACACTTCTACCCATGCATGGTTATCATCACAGTGTGACCATCTTGGTGCATATACTTGTCGTGCTGGAATACCTACACTTCTAAGGGCTGATACGGTAAAAGTAGATTCTTCCCCACATCTACCATATGCGCCATTAAAAATAGTCAGTGCAGATGCAGTACGCTCATCTGTGGATTGATACGTTACCTCTTCACTACACCAATAGTTAACTTCAAGTGTAGCATCTACAAGTGACTTACCTGCGATACGGTCTTTCAGTAACCCATAGAAGAATGAACGACAACTGCTTATTTCTTCTTCGTTGATACGGTGATATACCACATAGTTAAGGAATATATCTTCATCTAAAGACTGGCTATAGCTACTTTCCTTACGTAGCAAAACTGCTTGTCTAGCATAGTCTAAAAACACTTCAAAGTCATAATTAACCCCATCACTTAGTGGCATAGTTGCATAGAGGAATTTGAGTAAAGTAGCCTCGTCTTCTCCACACTGCATGATTTGTTCTACAATTTGATTACCGTATGCTTGATAATGTGGCATACGGGCTTCAAACGCTCTATTAATCCCCTTAATTCTCTCTACTGAAAACATATTTTTTCTAATACTCCTTTTGCTGCTCGTATTTTTGCTTCGCTACTTTCCCAAATCACAAACTCACTTAAGCTATCTATCCCCATATTGACCCCTTCCTTGCGGTAGGTCATAGCACTTTCTTTTTCTATTTTTCCTGACATATGGTATGAAGTAGCACTTGTATGAGCATGAAGCATCTCGATGACAGACGCCTCCACACCAGCTCCTACTAAAATGTCAATACGTGATGCAGCTTGTTGTACAAGCTGACTAATAACATCTTTGCCTGCCACACAGCTATTGTGCTGACCTGATGTGAGAATTGTATCAATCCCAAGTTCAATCGCCTGCTCCAATGCTTCATAAGGGTCTACACATACATCGAATGCACGGTGAAGAGTCACTGACATACCTTCTGCCACTTCTATCAGTTCTTTCATCCTAGGTAGATCAAGTTTCCCCTCTGGTGTCAAAATCCCAATGACAACCCCTTCTGCACCCAATGCGTTGAAATGTGCTACTTCGTTTTTTATAATTTGAAATTCTTGGTCGGTGTAACAAAAGTCCCCAAACCTTGGTCGAATCAAAGCATGCACACGTACATTGCTTACTTTGCGTACTTGCTTAAAAAGTTCCACACTAGGTGTTGTCCCGCCAATAATTAAGTTGCTACATAACTCGATACGATCTGCACCACTTTGTGCTGCAATCAATGCCGATTCTACAGAATCTACGCAAATCTCTAATAAATAATTTTCCATTTTGTCCCTCCTACTGCTGGCATAAATAATAAATTGAAGTTATACCTGCTCCAGTAGCCCCTTTAGTCTGGTATTCAAACACTGGTGCATCTACCCAAGCTGTTCCTGCGATATCTAAGTGAATCCAAGGCTTTTCTTCAGCAAAAGCTCTTATAAATAACCCTGCTGTAATAGTGCCACAATAGCTTTCGCCCATATTCTTAATATCTGCAATGGTACTTTCAATCATTTTTGTATGCTCATCATAGTAAGGTACTTGTAGATAGCGCTCACCTGCCAAGTCACTTGCACGACTAAATGTCTCCCAGAGCTCCTGATTGTCACATAATACCCCACCTATTGAAAAGCCTAAAAGGCCTACAACCGCACCGGTAAGTGTGGCAATATCTAAAACGGCTGTTACTTTTTCTTGTTTTACAATATAGCTTACTGCATCAGCCAAAATCAATCTGCCCTCTGCATCTGTATTAAGAATCTCTATGGTTTTTCCTGAGTATGATCCGATCACATCTCCTGGCAATAAACTACCTTCTGAAATACGATTTTCACATATAGGTATACATGCCACCACATTGGTCTTCTTGTTATTCATCTGCAATGCTTTGACTGTACCAATAATAGTTGCTGCACCTGCCATATCACCTTTGATTCCTAGCATAGATGATGCTGCCTTTAAGCAGTAGCCACCTGTATCACAGGTTACACCCTTACCTACCAATCCCATCACTTCTTCACTATCTGGATTTTGTAGATAACGTAAGGTCACTAAGTACGGTGAATAAGCACTGCTTGTTCCTACGGCAAGTAAAGCTTCCATACCCATCTCTCTTAGCTTCACTTCATCAAAGACTTCCACCTCTACGGCTGTCCCTTCGAAAAGTGCTTGGATTTCTGCCACAAACTGCTCAGGTCTTAGCTTGTT
>JBOFIT010000205.1:0-22598 GCA_051650305.1 Cellulosilyticaceae bacterium | reverse complement strand
TCTCTTGAACCAGGAAGTTTGTTTAATGTAAAAGCTTAAATAAAAGTTGTACCACATCCATACGAGAGGTGGTACAACTTTTTTAGTGAAACTTAATGTTATCAAGATGTGTAAGTAGACAAAGATAAAAACTTATAGTAGAATTTAAAGAAAAGTCAGATTACTACAAAGGTTAGAGTGCGTCAGGGGGAAAATGATGGTTGGCGGAAGTGTTTATCTGAATATAAACCAGCGTGTAAAAGTAGATGGAGATTACTACTATGTGAAAGGTTGTATAAGGTATAGGAATCAGCGTGATCAAGAAGAATGGACAGAGTATATGCTTACTGAAGAAGGTAGTGGATCAGTGAGATGGCTCAGTGTGGATAATGCTTATAAAGAATATGGACTATACACAGTGGTAAGATATAATCCTACCGATGGTGGTTACCGATGTGTCGATACAGGTGAAGCAATCGTTGTGAGTACACTAGGAGCTGTGGATGTAGACTTGGGAGATTTGGTAAGATTCAAGGAATATGAGGACCAGTCAGAGGAAAATATCATCGCAGAAGAAGTGTGGGAAGATGGTACAGAGTATGCAAGAGGGTACTATCTAGATGCCCATGAGATTGAGATCGTCCAAGAGAATGGGTATAGTAACCACGGCGGCATAAGTGGAGCGATGAGTAGCAGAGGTATAGAGAAGAATAAACTGATGATGGGTGTAGGTATACTGCTTATACTAGTAGGTGTGATAGGCTTTCCTATCTTTTTTGCAAACAAGGAGCCTATCAAGAAATACCTAGACAAGAATACGAGTTATACATATGTAACATCTGTGACGTCAGAAGTGAATCATAAGCAACGTGCCCATGTGTACCGTACGAGTAATACTTTAGACGTCGCAGCAAAAGAGTTGATGGATAAGTTCTATAAGCATATCGAATCGGTACAAGATAATGAAGAAGATGGGTCCATAGCATTATTAACAGATAAGGAGTACTGCCTACTCTATAAAGGAGAAGATGATCAATTTTATATACAGGTAAGCTCTAGGAAGTATGTGTACACAAGTGGTCAATATCCGTACTATGCAAGGGGAAGCACCAGAGGTTTCTACAGGTCTTACTACTATAGAAATGCTTATAAAAGAGACTATGGTAGATATAAGTCAGATCCTAATAGTTATAGTAATTATACAGATGACTACAACATGGGCACAGGTACTAAAAATTACAGTGGCTATGTAGCCAGTGTAAGGCAAAGAAGTGTCAATACGAGAAATTCGTCCGGTGGCGGCACGAGTTCGGGAAAATAAGGGGGAATAGGGATGCAAGATTTAATAGGTATAGTGATTTATTCGGTAATAGGTTCCATACTGATGCAAGTAGGTATTTTTTTAGTAGATGCAGTGATTCCGTGCAACTTCGCAGAAGAGATCAAGAAGCGCAATGTAGCTGTAGGTTATATTTCAGCTGGAATCTCTATCGGTGTAGGGATCATCTTAAAAAGTGCAGTGATAAGTAAGACGGTGACAGAACAGGTAGAGACGTTCTTAGTAGGTGTTGGTAGCACCGTTATTTATTTTGCTATGGGTATCATCTGCTTTATGGTAGGGTACTTATGTCATAGAGGCTTTAAACGTAAGTATGACTTAAATAAAGAGATCGGTGAAGGAAACCCAGCTGCGGGGCTTATGGTAATGGGATTTTTCATAGGATTAGGAATCGTAATTAGTGGTGTGATTTATTAAAAAGTGGCATTTGCCACTTTTTTGAGTTGAAGAGGAGTGTAGAAGGATGCATAATGAAAAGACATTTGAATATAAGTGGCTGATGTTGACAACCCTTGTGATATCAGGATGTTCCATTATTTATGAAGTGCTGATTAGTTCGGTAAGTGCCTACTTAGTAGGGGATAGTATTAAGCAGTTCTCCATTACTATAGGACTTTATATGAGTGCGATGGGTATAGGTTCTTATTTATCAAAGTACATTAAGAAACATTTGTTTGATTGGTTTGTATGGGTAGAGTTAGGTGTGGGGGTACTAGGTGGAGTGAGTTCCTTCTTACTGTTTATGGCGTATAGTTACTTAGACGTCTATACATTAGTGATGTACGGAGAGATACTTGCCATCGGTACGTTAGTTGGCTTAGAGATACCCCTTTTGACACGCATTATAGAAGAGAATACTAAGGACTTACGTATGACCATATCCCATTTGTTTAGCTTTGATTATATCGGTGGCTTAGTAGGGTCTATCGCTTTTCCACTTTTTCTTCTTCCACAGTATGGCTACTTCACAACAGCAGCGTTAGTGGGAACTTTGAATATCATCATCGCGCTTTTTATCATCTTTAAGTATCGCAGTCACATTCGTTTTTTCAGTGGGGTGAAATGGATAGGTATTATCACTTTAATAGGTATGGTATTGGCAGCACTATTCTCAGAAAATGTAGCCAATCAGATAGAGGATGGGATGTATAGAGACCACATTATCTATAAAGAACAGACACCTTATCAGTACTTAGTGATGACGAAGCACAAGGATGATGTAAGGCTTTTTATTAATGGGAATATACAGTTTTCATCCGTAGATGAGTATCGCTACCATGAAAGCTTGGTGCATATCCCTATGTCAGTAGCGAAGGAGCCAAAGAAGGTGCTTATATTAGGTGGAGGAGATGGGCTTGCTATTAGAGAAGTGCTTAAGTATGAAAGTGTGGAGGAGGTTACCCTTGTGGATTTGGATGAGGAGATGGTGGCGTTATCTTCTACACATCATGAAATCGTAGCACTTAATGAAGGGGCATTACTGAATGAGAAAGTAACCTGTGTGTATGAGGATGCCTTCAAATTCTTAGAAGAGACATCAGAAGTTTATGACGTTATCTTAGTGGACTTGCCAGATCCTAATGACGAGGGGCTTAATAAGCTGTATACCAATGTGTTTTATCGTTTGTGCGGCAATAAATTAAGTCCTACTGGTGCCATGAGTATCCAAGCTACCAGTCCTTACTATGCGAAGGAAGCCTTTTGGTGTGTGTATAAGACGCTTAAAGAAGAAGGCTTTTTCGTAGAGCCGTACCATGTACAAGTCCCTACCTTTGGGGATTGGGGTTTCCAACTTGTGACGAAGCAGGTAGTTGATAAAGAAGCGATTAAGGTAGAGCAACCTACCAAGTTTCTTAATGAAGAAGTGCTACCAAATCTTTTTGGATTTGCAGAAGATCAGAAGCTAGATTTAGATTTGATA
Organism: Cellulosilyticaceae bacterium; assembly: GCA_051650305.1. Taxonomy (GTDB): domain Bacteria; phylum Bacillota; class Clostridia; order Lachnospirales; family Cellulosilyticaceae; genus JBOFDK01. The sequence goes on along the minus strand of JBOFIT010000205.1, from coordinate 19,359 downwards.
GAAAGTAATACACTCACTCATCCAAAGCTGATTATGTATTATTTAAAGGCAGTGGAAAACTGGCGTTAAAAAAGACTAAGGCTTGACCATACAGGCTATAATAAAAGATGACTGAATAACAAGAGAGATAAAAGGTGGAACATGAGAAACATAAAATTAATCATTCAATACGATGGAAGTCGTTATAAAGGTTGGCAAAGACAAGAAGATAATGATCTGACGATACAAGGAAAGCTTGAAGCAGTATTGACTAAAATGGCAGAAGAACCGATAGAAGTCATCGGAGCGGAACGTACAGATGTAGGTGTCCATGCTGAAAATTATGTAGCTAATTTCAAGACAGAGTGTACTTTAAGCATCGTGCTTATCCAAGACTACTTATACACATTCTTACCAGAAGACATCGTCGTAAAAGCAGTAGAAGAAGTCGATGAGCGCTTCCATGCGAGATACAATGTGAAGTCAAAGACTTATGTGTACACCATCAATAATGGCGCACAGAGAGATGTATTCAATCGTAAGTATACGTACCATCTAGAAGAGAAGCTCGATGAAACGAAAATGAAAGAAGTAGCAAAAGTACTCGAAGGTAAGCATGACTTCCAAAGCTTTACAAGTGTTAAAGCAGGGAGCAAGTCAACTGTACGTGACCTTAAGAAAGTGCATGTGACAAGAGACGGAGATACTGTGAAGATTACTTTAGAAGCTAATGACTTCTTATGGCATATGCCAAGATTCATCGTAGGTGTTCTTCTTGAAGTAGGTAAAGGCGAATTATCAGTAGCAGAAGTAAAGAGACGTCTAGAAGAAGAGAAAAAAGGTGAAGCACAGTGCTTAGCAAAGCCAAAAGCACTATGTTTAGAATCTGTTAAATACTAAAATTGTAAAAGCTATATCCGATGAGGGTATAGCTTTTTTTGACCCGAAAAATCCAAATAATAGTTGAAAAAAACAAATAAAGGAATATAATTAAATATTAGTATAAAAAGCATTTGTTACTAGAGGGAGGGAGCAAGCGATGCGATCAAATGCAGTATTGATGACTGAGGGATCTATTTATAAGAAAATAATTATGTTTGCATTACCGATTTTTTGGGGAAATCTTTTTCAGCAACTTTACAATGTTGTGGATTCCCTTATAGTCGGTAATTTTTTAGGAAAAGAAGCGTTAGGAGCCATTAGTTCCACAGGTTCGCTTATCTTTTTATTGGTAGGACTTGTGGGGGGGATCTTCGCAGGTGCTGGAGTTGTCATCTCAAGGTACTTTGGAGCAGGAGATATCGAGGAGATGCAGAAGGCTATCCATACAGCGATTACTTTTGGTCTGATAGCGGGGATAACGCTGACTATATTAGGGAGTATACTGGTGCCGCAGATTCTGAAACTTATGGGGACACCGCCAGAGGTATTTGTCAATGCATCGACTTATGTACGTATCTACTTTAATGGGGTACTAACCATCGTCATGTACAATGTAGCCAATGGTATTTTCCAAGCGGTTGGAGATAGTAAAAGGCCTTTATTTTTCCTCATTATCTCTTCTATTGTGAATGTGGTACTAGACCTTTTATTTGTGGTGGTATTTAAGTTAGGAATAGGTGGCGCGGCACTTGCTACAGTTATTGCACAAGGTGTGAGTATGGTCTTAGCATTTAGACACCTTATGTGTACTCATGAAGTTTACCGTGTAAGCTTTAAGAAGCTGGGCATTCATAAAGATATGCTGAAGCAAATCTTACAGATGGGTATTCCATCAGGGGTGCAAAATTCAGTGATAGGACTTGCCAATGTAGTGGTGCAGTCTAATATCAATGCTTTTGGTGCCATTGCGGTAGCAGGATGTGGTTCTTATGCCAAGATTGAAGGTTTTGTATTTATACCCATTACAAGCTTCGCTATGGCGATGACAGTCTTTATTAGCCAGAACTTAGGGGCTGGGCAATACGAACGTGCAAAGAAGGGGACTTACTTTGGTATAGCTGCATCCACGTGCATCGCCGAAAGTATAGGCTTTATCTTCTTTATGCTAGCACCAAAGATGATTGCTTTATTTAATAGTGATCCGCAGGTCATTGCTTATGGGACACTTCAAGCGCGAACAGTATCACTTTTCTTCTGCTTACTAGCCTTCTCACATTGTATGGCGGGGATTTTAAGAGGAGCGGGCAAGTCGATCATTCCAATGATTGTTATGCTTGTGTGCTGGTGTTTGATACGTGTAAGTTATATTACCATTGCAACGAAACTTGTCCCACATATCCAAGTGATTTTCTGGGCGTATCCACTTACATGGTTCTTAAGCTCTGTCACATTTTTAATTTATTATCTCAAATCCGATTGGCTCCATGCTTTCAAAAAGAAAGAAACAGCCACTCTTACAGAAGCCGTCTAATACCAGACGGCTTTTTTGATGCCTAAATCTTAAGAAGAAAATGCCAAAGCTTAAGAAATCTTAAGTTTTTATCTCATGAGTTAGTAAGAATTACTTTTTATAATAAAGCTAAAACACAAAAGTAATGAGGGATCATATGATAAATAAACTAAAACACAATGTAAGGAAAAGGTATCAGCGCTATCAGCTTAATAAAGAGCAGCGCTTTTATCAATGTATGCTTCATGGAACAGAACAACGAGGCACAGACATCCTTTTTAATCATCAAACAATGGCGTGGCTTATTGTTATCGTGACGGCATTTTTACAGCTTATATCACTAGCTACGACTTATGAAGGGAGTAAAGTATACTTTGGTGGGGTAGCTCTTCCTTTAGGCATGAGTGCACCGTTTCTTTTTGCCTTCTCCATACAGCTCATTGTCTTCTGTATGAGTCATACCATACGTAAGCACTTCAAGCCGTTTCTTATCCTTATACTAGGGATGGCGACTTTATGCTCTACCTACTTCTCGTATGTAGGTATCTATAATCATATCCATTCACCTATCGGGTATTTACAGGAACGCTATGAACGTATTTATACCAAATTGACGGATAGGTATCAGTTGGCAGTGGATGAAAATAGTAGCCAGATGAAAGCGTATACTTTTCAGCTGATGCAAACTATCGGCACAAGCTATACGTCACTAACCCAAGAAGTAGAAGCCAATGAAAAATTAGAACAACAGTTAAATAAGATTAAAGTGGATACAGGTAAGCTGAATGCACAGACCAATGCACTCAAGAAACCTCAGATGAGTCAGTATGGAGATAATCTAGATCAGTATTATGCAGATATGGCGAAGTATAATGCTGCTGTCGGCAATATGATTACAGATACAACGAAGCAGGATGCAGCACTTAAGAAGGAGCTGTATGACCAGGAGGTAAGCCGTGTACTAGGAGGAAAAACTAAGGAAGCCTTTATAAAAGAAAGTGGAGAGACGAAGACTATTCAAATGCAAATCGAAAAGTTGGTAGCCTCTATGTATCAATTAGTAGGTGCTGAAAATGCAGAACTTACAGTAGAAGAGTACTTAATGAAGGTACAGGATTATATTATCCAGTATATCGTGACAGGAGAAGGGGAAAAGGAAGTAGTCAGTACACTTTTGACTCAAGCTTATACACAGGTACAAGCATTAGGTAAGACAGAAGGTTTAGCATCTTTTAAAGAGGACCTTAATCACTTTTTCCTCGTACAAAGTAAAGAAGGTACGCTAATGAAGCGTTCAGCTGAATTAGAGAATCAAGTACTTCAAATAGCAGGTGATCAAGTGCTTTTAGAAGAAGATGCCATGCAGCTTTATGTACTTATGCAACGTGAAATAGGTGATGCAGCATTCCTTCTAAATGGCATGAGTGTGGTAAAGGAAAAAATCGATTTAACCACAGATGAGTATGTGCTGCATAATTTATATGTTCTACCTATTAAGAAGCTGCTAAGTGCTGGTGATGGTATGGCGATGGCATGGTTCTGCCTAAGTTTTGCGGTACTCATAGATGGACTTACCCTTATGTTTGCATTGATGGAAGGTAGAGAAAAGACCCCACTTCTAGCGAAGAAAAATAAAGAGTTAATAGGTGGTTCTAAAGATGCGATGGAGGGACTCGTCATGTCACATTTACTTGCTCATACAAGTGGTGTGGGACGTAAAGAAAAAATCCTCGTAGCGCAGCAAGTGTTAGCGGAGTTTTTAGGCACCTTTAAAATTGTATCGGAGACGATGGAAAGTGGCTACGCTATGTGGGCACCGTTAGAAGCGTTAGATAAACATCAAGGCTTAATCGCCGTACTTTGTCAGATGAATCTAGCAACTATCTTAAAGGGAGAAGATATCGAAATTCAGGAAAAAGACGAAGTGATTGCGCATAAGAAATACGTATTCTTAAAGACGAAGTGTGTCATCTGGGCAAACCAGAAGCTAGAAAGTTTAGGAGACAGTCAGATGTATCTAGAGCAATTAGAAATGATGCATCCATTAGAAGGAGAGGGGGAAATGGCATGATGTTTATCACACAATGTATTTTACTCATCATCGCATTAGGGATCTTTAAGCTTCAGCATCGCTTAAAGAAACGGATGCGATTAGAAGTGAGTAAGCTTATCTACTGGACAAGCGTACTCTTTATAAGTGTGACTTTTAATAGCATACTGTATGGGGCTTATCCTGAGCACTACAATATGCTGGGATACCTTAATGTAACGACACTTATTTTTATTTTGTTACTCATCATAGGGAGTGTGGTCATACAAAGTATCGCACCTGCGACTTCCTTTAAACGTTACTGGAAAAAGCATAGACAAAAGACTGATGAAGAAGTCGAACGACAAGTAGATGAACAGGAAGCACCGGTAAATGTAGTAACCTATGTAGAAGAACTAGGCTTTGAGAGTTTCGTAGAAACGCTATGTATGCTAGCAGTTGCCTCTGTGATGGTACTGCAAGGAGGGATGACTTTACTTGGGCAAGGGATGATTCAAAATGAAATTTTAGGGGGGCTTCAAAGTATCAGTATTCTTCTGATGATGCTGACTTTACCAATCGCTATACGCCAAATCATCTTTTATCTGTATCATATAAAACGTGTGAAGAAAGAAGCATACTTACCTGAAGTGGAGCTAGCTTTTCAACAGAAGCTTAAGAAAGAGCATACATCACTTTTCTAAGCAGGATGGATTAGGGATAGTACGAAAGACTTAGAGAGGGTATAATAAGGAGAATCAATGATAGCACTAAGGAGGACAAGATGATGGATCAACTTATACTAAAAGAGAATAACGTAGTATTCCAAAATGCAGCAGGTGAAGAGATGCAGATGCCAAATCTTACAGCGTTAGTTAAACGTTATCAAGAAGAAGGATCAGCAGAAGTAAAGGAACGTATCCGTGATATTTTACAAAATGATATGGGTACTTTATTAGTCGTAGAGATTATGATGGATATGGGTAATGAGACGACGCTGAAACGTCTTGAGACAGGTGAGATTAGTAAGACGATGAAACATGTGAATACTTACTATGTAATACTAGATAGTCAAATGGATCAAGCGAGACAAAAGTATGAAGAACTGGATAAAGAAGGGACTTTAGAGCAGATATTCTTTGCACAGTTTCCATATGGAATGGTCATCGAGAGAGAAAAATTCCTAGAGTTTCAAAATGACAATGATGTAAAAAAAATCAAAATCGACATAATGATATAAAAAACGCCTAAAAGAGTCCCCTTTTGACAAGGTAAGCATAAGATATATAGTGAGTAAGGCATACTTACTTAAAACCAAACTTATCTAAGGGGGAAATTTAATATGGCATGTGGATGTAATCAAGGATCAGGATGTAATCAAGGTTGCGGATGCAATCAAGGGTGTGGCGGATGTCATAGACCTAGACCATGTGAAAGAGCACTTCATCAATTAAAAGAAAATGCACGCGCATTAGCAGCAGAATTAGAGGAAATGGAAGGCTATGTAAACAGCTTACAAGTACTTATTGCTGAAGCTGAAGCAAGTTGTGAAGATGAAGAAAGTGGATGCGGCGGATGCGGCGGATGTGGCAGACCACAACCATGTGGCGGATGCAGACCACAACCATGTGGTGGATGCAGACCACAACCATGTGGCGGATGTAGACCACAACCATGTTGTGGAAATAGACCACAACCAAGATAATTTTAAGAAAAAAGGTGACTTAGCATGCTAAGTCACTTTTTTTGCATCAAATTTTTTAATGAACGATGATGGTATTAATTTGTGTTTTTAAGATAGGTCTACCACAGCAGCGTTTACGATAGCGGAAGGTAAGGGTGTAGGTGCCAGCATGCGTTGCTTTGAATACCCATTGTGTAGATCCGGGCAAGGTGTCTGAAAGTTTGTTCATACTTAAAAGGATGAGACCAGATGGAAAATCAATCTCCCAGTTACAGTTAGGGCATTCGGGTTCGGTAATAGTGAGAGAACATTCTTGACCTACAGAAATATCTGCTGAAAGAGTAGTAATAGGAAATGCATTCATAAAAAATCACCTCGAATAAAATTTGTATATAACTAATATATGACGAACATGAAAAAAGGGGATAAAAAAATACAAGCAAAAACCGAACTATAAAAAATAATTTCAAAAAAATGTTCACAAATTTAAAAGTGTATGATATACTACAGTTGAAAAAAGCGAGGGGGTATTTAATATGAAAAAGGGAACTATTTATGAATTAGATGGGACAGTACCATTAAAGCAAGCGATACCACTAGGTATGCAACATGTGCTTGCAATGTTCGTAGGAAATGTATCACCACTTATTATCGTATGCGGTATGCTTCAAATGGAAAGTGCACAAAAAGCAATTTTAATGCAAAATGCAATGTTCATTGCAGGTCTTGTGACACTTATTCAGCTTTATCCAATATGGAAAGTAGGGGCAGGCCTTCCAATTGTTATGGGGACAAGCTCAGGATTCTTACCAACAGTTCAAGCAGCAGCAGGTACATATGGTTATGGAGCGATTATGGGAGCATCTTTAATAGGAGCACTTCTAGAAATCGTATTAGGATTCTTCATTAAGCCACTTAAGAAGTTCTTCCCACCTATTGTTACGGGGACAGTTGTTATGGCTATCGGTTTTTCACTTATTCCAACAGGGATTAAGTTCTTTGCAGGTGGTATAGGAGCAAAAGATTTTGGTTCATTAGAAAATTTATTCTTAGGCTTCTTAGTTATGATCATTATTATTGGACTTAAGCAATTTACAAAAGGTTTCACAAGTGTATCAGCTATTCTTATAGGGATTGTAGCGGGATATATTGTAGCGATGTTTATGGGGAAAGTAGACTTTACTGGTGTAGCACAAGCAGGATGGGTGAGCTTACCACAACCTTTCCTATTTCCTTTTGAATTTAAATTAGAAGTTATCATTCCAATGTGTATCATGTATATCGCAACAGCAGTTGAGACTGTAGGGGATGTATCGGGTATTACAATGGGTGGTTTAGATCGTGAAGCAACAGATAAAGAATTAGCAGGTAGTGTATTAGCAGATGGTGTTGGTAGTGCCATTGCATCAGCATTTGGTGTTCTTCCAAATACATCATTCAGCCAAAATGTAGGTCTTGTAAGTATGACAAAAGTTGTAAACCGTTTTGCCATTATGACAGGTGCAGTATTCCTTATTCTTGCAGGGTTCTTCCCTAAATTAGGTGCTATCGTAGCAGCTACACCACAGTCAGTACTTGGTGGTGCGACAGTTATTATGTTTGCCATGATTGCTGTAAGTGGTATGCAACTTGTATTTAAGCAAGATATGAGTGGTAGAAATGGTATGATCGTAGCTATCGCATTAGGTCTTGGCTTAGGCTTAGGAAATGTGCCAGAAGCACTTGCACATTTACCAAAGACAGTATCTCTTCTTTTTGCACAAAGCGGAATCATTGTAGCATTCTTAGTAGCATCTACTTTAAACCTTATCTTACCAAAAGATGAAAAAGTAGAAACAGAGACAAAAGAAGTAACAGAAACGGTATAAAAAAATAAAAACTCACCCATACTTCAAAAAAGGGGTGAGTTTTTTTATGAATAAAGTATTGCGTGTCGTGATATTGATCATAGCAGCAGCGTTATATGTACAGCTTATTAGATGGGTTGGTGAGCCTGATTCAGCCATAGGTGTCATTATCGTAGTAGCATTGCTACTGATGGGTATGGAATCTGTGAAGCGAAAGAAGGATGCTAACTTTAGAGTACAGAGTGAAAGCTTCGATGTGAATGAGATGGACAAAGAAACATTTGTAACCTATATAGCAGAGCTTTTTAAGAAGATGGCTTACTATGTAGAGCCGGTCAAACCGGAGAAGAAGCAAGGAGCAGATCTTTTACTACGTAAAGGAAAGCAGCGTATAGCTGTACGATGTGAAGTAGGAGATGTAGACACACTTTTACCACTTCAGGAACTTTATGGTGGTATGGCATACTGCAAGAGCAATAAAGCTTTAGTGGTATGCAATAAGTACTTCAGTGATGAAGTCATCAAGTTTGCTAAGCTTAATAAAGTGCAACTTATAGATAAGCAACAAGTCATAAGTATGATTAATCAAGTGATTGTCCATGAGAAAAAAGAAGATATCTTAGAAGTCCAAGAAATTTAACTTGGACTTTTTTGTTTGTAAATTTTAAAAAAACAAGAAAAATAAAAATAAAGTGGTATAATGGAAAAAGGTAGAAACACATTTAAGAGAAGAGGGTGAAAGGGATGGAATTAGAAACACAACAAGCAGTAACTATAACTGCAAAAAAAGAGAAAGTGAAAGTATCAACCATTATAGGCGGTATTATTATTCTGGCGGTGTCTATAGGGATAGCCGTTCTTATATGTATGCCACAAACGTTACAGCAAATTATGATGGTTAAAGGTGAAGTGATGAAGGGCATACTTCTTGGGCTTATGAGTTTACCAATCTTTCTGTTTGTGACAATTAAAGGTGGGAAGATTTGGTACAAGAAGTGGTGGACTTGGACAGCTATTGGTATCGTCGTTATTGCACTTAGTGTAGTAGGTGTCGTAGCAGGTGGCGGTGCTGGAAGTAGTGGAAGTGCAGGAAACATGAACCCAGGTATGGGAGAGAGTATGAATCCAGAAATGGGTGTTTATCCAATGCCATAACCAAAAAGTAGAGGCTGTTCACAAGGGTGAACAGCCTCTACTTTTTGGTTATCACTAAGGCGTTGATACTTAGGATAAAGATATGTTATAACTTATTGAAATATATTATAACATATGATACTATCAAAAAGACAACAATTATGTTTAGGAGGACACAAAAATGCTAGATCGCAAATGGAAGGTGTACGTGATTCATCATTCACATACAGATATAGGGTATACAGATTTACAAGAGAAGATTATGTATAATCATATGGACTACATAAGAAAAGCTACAGAGATGACTGCAAGACATAAAGGGTTTAAATGGAATTGTGAGTCTTACTATTGTGTGGAGAAGTATTTAGAAGAGGCAACTCAAGAAGAAATTAAGGACTTTATAGAGCAAGTAAAAGAAGGTGGCATGGGATTATCTGCGAACTACCTGAATTTTACTGATTTAGTGGATAAGCACATTCTTACTAAGCATACTAAAAAAATGGTGGATTGCTTTAAGGGATATGATATTGATGTGAAAGTAGCTATGAATGCGGATATTAATGGTATTTCTATGGGGGCATTAGATGCTTATGTAGAAAATGGCATTGAATTCTTATATACCAATATTCATTGTCATCATGGGATGTATCCACTTTATCAAAATCAAGTGCCATTCTACTGGGAAGCCAAATCAGGTAAGAAGCTTCTCGTATGGAGTGGTGAGCATTACAACTTAGGGAATGCGCTAGGACTTGTGCCAAATAAGCATGCTAACTTTATGACAGAAAGCTACTTTGGGACAGAGCAACCGAAGAGCCATGTAGAAGTCTTGAAAAATAATTTATATGATTACTTAGAAGAGTGCCAAGTTCATGGTTATGATTATCCATTTATGATTACGAGTGTGTCAGGTGTCTTCAGTGATAATGCACCACCGAACTTAGCAATCTATGAAATGATAGAAGCATTTAATGCGACATATGGTGAAGAGGTGGAAATCGAGATGGTGACTCTTCAGCAGCTTTATGAAAATATAAAAGATGTATTGATAGATATCCCGACCTACCAAGGGGATATGACGGATTGGTGGGCACATGGTGTAGGAAGTACACCTTATATGGTGAAGCATTATAAAGAAGCACAACGCATGTACAATCTTTGTGAGAAACTAGATCCAGAGCATCAAGTTATCAAGGAAGCTTTTGTAAAGGATGCGGAAGAAAACCTGATGCTTTATGCAGAGCATACATGGGGACACTCCTCTACGATTACAAACCCATACGATACGATGGTGCAGAATTTAGATATCCGTAAAGGAAGCTATGCATCAAAAGCACATGAAGCATCAGCAAAGAACCTAAATCGTCTCCTACATAGTAAGGGAGACCAACTCAGTTACTATGACCGTGATGGCAAGATTAAAGCAATCAATTCATCTAAGTATGCAGGACAAAAAGTCGTATCTTTCTATATTGAAGTATGGAAGTATGACGGTGTAGAGCTAACATCAGATGAGACGGGTAAAGTGATGGATACACAGCTTTCAAGTCATCCACGAGGGGTGCTCATTAGTTTCTTAGATAACTTTGAGGCTTTCCAAGAAAAGAACTATACTTTTGTGGAGAAAAAGACAGCATCAGAAAAACTTAATAGACGTGTGGCATATGTAGGTTCAGAAAGAATTAAAGATATCATCAATACTTATGACCCTGTGACTTATACGCTACCTTATGGTATCGAGAATGACTACTTTGCCATCAAGTATGAGATTGGTAAAGGTGTCACATCCTTCTACAATAAAAAAGAGCAGAAGGAAATGCTAATGGGTGGGGATGCTGCATTCTTTACACCTATCTATGAATGTACGGATATACGTACAGATGTGTATGAGGAAAGACGCCTTTTAGGGCGTAATATTCGTGGGCTTCATGCAGAGAAATATCAAGCACAGTTAGTGGATGTAAAATGCATCGACAATGGATCTGTCTTTACGACTATTGAACTTATGTACAAGATGGAAGGTACTTACCACAGCTCGGTAGTTATTCGTCTCTATAAAGAGTTGCCAAAATTAGAGTTTAAGTATAAGATTGCAAAGACTTTTACAGAGAACATCGAGAATGTACTTCTGCCATTAAGCTTAGACTTAGAAGAGAAGACGCTCTTCGTAGATAAAGGTGATGTATGCTTTAGACCAGGTGTAGATCAACTACCAGGAAGTTGCATGGAATATTATCTACTAGATAATGGTTTATCGTATGAGACAAAAAATCATCAAATCCTTATTCATACAAAAGATGTACCGCTTATTTATATGGGCGAGCTTAAGCATCATCCTATCCAATTATGTGACAACAAAGAAGCAAACAACCAAAGAGACGTCTACTCTTGGGTGATGAATAATATATGGGAGACCAACTTTAAGATGGATTTATCCGGTGTGACAGAATTCTGCTATACACTTGAGATGATTCCAAAAGTAAGTGCAGAAGAAAGCTTTGAAGTAATGAAAGAAGAAATGCATGGTGTCCTTACTTTTATGACTAAGGAGAACTAGTGACTATAACTCAAATTGACGACTAGAATTGAAGACGAGAAGAGATGAACAGCAGGAGGAAAAATTCATGGTAAAATACAATAAATATCCAGAGGTAAAGGTGAATGGCTATGATCACCATGCAGTAAGTGGGTATGAGTCAATCAAAGAACGTTTAGAAACAGCTCTAGGAGTGGATAAGAAAGTAGTAGTCGTAGACTGCTATCCAGGCGTAGACTGCCAAGAAGTGGAGCAAGGCTTAGCAGGCTTAGGTTTCGAAAAAGTCATCTATACAGATCAGTGTGCTTTATCGGGAGATGCACTGACAGAAGCAATCAATGCATACCTTACAGAGGATCGCGTATTTGGCGTGCTTACGACCAAGAACTTCAGAGATGTCTTTGTACCAGAAAAAATAGAAGAAGCAAGAAAGCACATTGATGCATGTACAGGACGTGTACTGGTAATAGGTGTAGGTGCAGCCCTTGTGACCACAGGGGATGTGTATGTCTATGCAGACCTTGCTAGATGGGAGATTCAATTACGCTATCGTAAAGGTATGAGTAACTGGAATGTATCAAATGGTGATGTACCTATTCTTACAAAGTATAAGAGAGGGTTCTTCGTAGAGTGGCGTATGGCAGATAGACATAAGACAGCACACTTTAAGGACTTCGACTTCGTACTAGATACCAATGAAAAAGATGTGCCGAAGATGATTACGGCAGAAGCTTTCTTTGCAGGGCTTAAAGAAACAGCTAGCAGACCTTTCAGAGTAGTGCCATACTTCGACCCAGGGGTATGGGGTGGCCAGTGGATGAAAGATGTGTGTGGCCTAGATAAGGAGCAAGAAAACTTCGCATGGAGTTTTGATGGCGTGCCAGAGGAAAATAGTCTGCTTTTACGTTTTGGTGATATCAGAGTGGAATTACCATCCATCGATGTGGTGTTTTATCAGCCAGAAGAATTACTAGGGACACGTGTCCATGCACGTTTCGGTAAAGAGTTCCCTATTCGTTTTGACTTCTTAGATACAATGGGTGGGCAAAACTTATCTTTACAAGTACATCCGCTGACTGAGTACATCCAAGAGACTTTCGGTATGCATTATACACAAGATGAGAGCTATTATATACTGGATGCAAAAGAGGGAGCAGAAGTCTACTTAGGTCTGAAGGAAGGCATTAATCCTGAAGAGATGATGGCAGAGCTTCATATAGCCCAAAGGGGTGAGAAGAGCTTTGATGCAGATAAGTACATCAATCGCTTCCCTGCACGTAAGCATGACCATTTCCTCATACCAGCAGGTACAGTTCACTGTTCGGGGTCAGATACAATGGTACTTGAAATCAGTGCCACACCTTATATCTTCACTTTTAAGCTCTGGGATTGGGACCGCGTAGGCTTTGATGGACTACCACGTCCGATTCATTTAGAACATGGTGAAAAGGTAATCGCTTGGGATCGTACCACAAAGTGGGTAGAAGAGCAGCTTGTGAGCCCAGTAGAAGTTGTGTCAAAAGGTGAAGGGTTCGTGGAAGAACGTACAGGTCTCCATGAAAGACAGTTCATCGAAACGAGAAGACATTGGTTTACAGAGCAGGTACATCATACTACACATAATAGTGTGAATGTACTCAATTTAATTGAAGGTGAAGAAGCAATCGTAGAAAGTCCTACTGGAGCTTTTGAACCTTTTGTGGTACATTATGCAGAGACATTTATTATCCCAGAGGCGGTAAAGGCGTATACCATTAGACCGTATGGGGTATCAGAAGGTAAGAAAATTGCTACTGTAAAAGCTTACGTAAGAAATTAAGTAAGTAGAGGAGTAGAACTTATAAAGAAATCCAGAGAAAGTAGGCGAGAAGTGATGTTACAACGCGGTAAGGGGGCACCTACCCTTAAAGAACAATTAATAGCTATTATTGAAAAAGATATTCAAGAGGGGATTTATAAAGAAGGTGAGCTCTTACCGAGAGAAATCGACTACGAAGAAAAGTATGGTGTCAGTCGCATTACTGTGAGAGGTGCTATTGGCGATTTAGAGCATAGAGGTTATGTCGAGCGTATCAAAGGTAAGGGGACCATTGTACTTGGTTATAAGAGGTCTGAGCCACTTCTTAAAATAGAAGGGTTTACCGATGAGATGAAAGCGAAGGGAATCGTGCCAACTACCCAAAGTGCAAGCATGAGCCTTATGAAAGCGGATGAAGACTGTGCGAAAGCCTTGGGTATAGATAAAGGAATGCCAGTCTATGAATTAGTGAGAGTCAGATGCATTAATGATATACCAGTTGTACGCTTTAAGACATATATGAAATGGCAGATGAATCTATCACTAGATGCAGACAACTACTATGGTTCGCTATATGCCTACTTAAGAGAGCACCATCAAGTAGATGTGACAAAGATTACACAGCGTATTACAGCAGACCTTGCAGATGAGACGCTAGCAGCAGAACTTAATTGTAATAAAAAAGGGCCGATGTTACTTTTGAAGCGTACAGGATACGATCAGCATGGCGAAGTGTTTGAGTATACAGAAGGTCACTATGTGGCATCCAGATACGAATATTATATGGCATTAGAAAAATAAGAAAGTGTGGTCGCAACTATTTAGCGACCACACTTTCTTATTTTGAAGATACTTTTTGTTTGGTATCAATAGGTGTTCTAAAGATAAGGGTTTTAAGTGCAGCCCAATTGAATGGGAAGATTGGATAAAGGTAAGAATCTCCTGCGATGGTCTTAGTAGAGACAAGTACCCCAATGTTGAAGATAAGTCCACCGATAAAGCCCCATAGACCGAAGAGTCCTGTGGTAATGAGCAGAATCATCCTAAAGAACTTGATGGCATAGCTCATCTCGATACTTGGCTGAGTGAAGCTAGAAAGTGCCACAAGTGCCATATAGAGAATGGCATGAGGTATCAGCCAACCAGTAGAGACTGCATACTCACCTAAGATAAGCCCACCGATAACAGAGAGAGACATCCCAAGGGAGCTAGGTGTATTAAGAGAAGCAATCTTTAAGCCGTCAATGGCGATTTCAAGCATTAAGAACTGAATGAAAAGAGGTACATTGATAGCGACTTGGGGAAGGATAAAGTCAATACCCGAAGGCACCCATTCGGGATGTTGGACCAGTAATACATATACTGGGGTCAGGATAAGATTTAGGATTAGAATGATATTACGCACAAAGCGTAGGTAGTTACCTGTAAGGACAGGAACGTAGTAATCATCCACATCTTGTGTAAAATCTAAGAAACCTGTGGGTAAAATCATAACAGAAGGCGTATTATCCACAACGAGAATAATCTTTCCTTCCATAATCTGAGCAGCTGCAACGTCCGGACGCTCGGTATAGCGTACCTTAGGCAGAGGATTGAGCCAATGCTTCTCGCGGAGTGCTTCCACTAAGCTTTGGTCACTTACTGTAAGTGCATCGACATGAAGTGCTTTAAGCTTTTCCTTGATGACTGCCAGAGCTTTTTTATTTACTTTGTTTGAGAGGTAGCCGATAGCTACATCTGTCTTAGAGATGCTACCGATATTTTGCATTTCAAAGACTAAGTGAGGGTCACGGATACGTCTACGGATAAGGGCGGTATTAAAGACGATGGTCTCTACGAAGCCATCCTTTGCACCACGAAGTGCTTTCTCCTTCTCAGGTTCACCAATACCACGCGTTGGATACGTACGAAGGTCGAGTACAACAGCAGAAGCAGAACCGTCAAAGAGGATAATGGTCTGTCCAGATAGAAGGGCAGTAAGCATCTTGTCTACATCTGTTTCTGTGCTTGCTTCGATAGAACTGATGGCTCTTTCTATAAGCTCATCAGCAGTATGGATATGGTCAAAGGTATCTTTATCCAGTGCACTAATGTCACGACGTACATATTCTAGATTGGTATCCTTTGTAAAACCGTCGATAAAGAAGAGATAGAATTTACGGCCTCTGATATCAAGGACGCGCTGAAGGAGGTCAAAGCTTGTACCTAGGGGAAGCTTTGACTTTAAAAGTTGAAGATTGTCTTCTATTTTGTAAGTAAGTTTCATATTATCACCTATTCGTTTTAATAATAGGTTTAGCTTATACAATTAGTGGGAAAATATACATAAGGCAACGACAAAGTGGTAAATATGCTATAATAGCTTCAAAGAAATGGATATAGAGAAGAAAGTGAGTTAGATGATGGAAGACGTAACGGAAATAAGAGAACAAGACGAGAAATATATGGCGATAGCCCTAGAAGAAGCACAGAAAGCCTTTGAATTAGATGAGACACCTATCGGTGCGGTGATTGTGTATGAAGGTCAGATCATCGGGCAAGCATGCAACCGTCGCAATACAGATAAGCATGCCCTCGCACATGCCGAAATACTTGCCATAGATGAGGCGTGTAAGCATATGGGGGATTGGCGTTTGGAAGAATGCACAATCTACATTACACTAGAACCATGCCCGATGTGTGCAGGTGCCATCGTACAAGCACGTATTCCAAGAGTTGTATATGGTGCAAGCAGTCCCAAAGCAGGGTTCGGTGGCTCGGTACTTAATATTTTACAGCTGGAAAGTCTGAATCATCGCTGTGAAGTGGTACGCGGTGTTGCTGAAGAAGAAAGCAGTGCACTACTTAAAACATATTTTAAACAAATGAGAACAAAAAAATAATGTTCATGCTTGTCCAAAGATGATATACTATTAGTACGATTATCTAAATGAATGGGGGAACCACCAATGGCAGTTACAACAAAGCATAAAAAAGCTAGAATGTTTAGAGATTTTTTAATTGAGACAGAAGGTATGAACATGTTTAAAGAAGAAGAAAATGAGAAGGTAATCTTCTTTAGAAGTGTGTATCCTTTCCCAAATGAAGAAAGAAAGCAATTCATGCTTATCATAGACGATTCAGTATACCTTACAATGCAAGCACTTATCGTTCAAGATGTGCCAGAAGCAAAGAGAGATGAAATGATTAAGCTTATCAATCAACTTCAATTCGAATACCCAACAATGAAGTATGTGCTTACACCAGATGGTCAAGTCATGACTTCAACAGTATTCCATGCACATGAAAACAACCTTGATCCAAAGATGGTTATTCGTTGTACAGTAGAAATTATGAAAGTAATTGCTACACAACACTACGATAGATTCAAGCAAGTATTGGAAGCTTAAAAGCATTGACAGATGTCACCTCGCTAGAGTATACTAATGAGGTGACATTTTCTTATGTCAAAAAATTTCCGTGCTAGCCGGGGAGGTAGCGGTGCCCTGTACCTGCAACCCGCTGTAGCAGGGGTGATGCTCTGTCTGAGGCACTAACTTGTTTGGTCTGCCCTTAGCAAGTAACGTTGATGATTGGGTCTTGCGCAATAGGCGCTCGCGAACCGTGTCAGGTCCGGAAGGAAGCAGCACTAAGTGAGAATGCTCTATGTGCCGCGAGGCAGCCTGATTGGAGTTAACTACTAAGGTAACGCTTGTAGGTTATTGTCGAAGCAGAGTGCACGGATTAAAAAAACCATACATCTTTGATGTGTGGTTTTTTTATTTGCCCAAATATAGGTTTCACATTTCTTAAGAAATATTAAGTATTTCTATACACCAATATTAAAAACTAGCCTTTAAGATAAGACTATAAAATAAAACAAAGAGAGAAATGAGGAGCTATTCACATGAAAGATGAAGAAAGAGTATATGACAATCTGCCAGAAGTCATCGATGTGCAAGTAGAGGAAGACTTGGACTTTGAACTTCGTGAGCCAGAGGATGATGATACAGATACAAGTAAAGAAGTAGCCTACAAAGAGACGATACGTGAAGAAAAAGTCTATGAGGGTTATACTGAGCCTAAGATGATTGAGGCGACGATTGTACATGAAGAGTCTGTACAGGAGCCAGTGGTGGAAGAGAATGAGCAAAAAGCTAAATACGACAAGAAAGAGAAACAAAGCAAGAAGGATACGTCTTTCACAAGCTTCAAGGCGAATCAAAAAGCCAGTGAGAAAAAGTGGCGCAAAAATGTAGGAAAGAAAATAAGTAAATTTTTCTGGCTCATACTCGCCTTAATCGTAGGGATACCAGTGGTTGGATTTGGCGGCTTCTTCGCTGTCCTAGGTCTTGGCATTGCGGTGATGTTTTGTGGTATGGCAGTAGGAATGGGAATCATCGGACTAGGTGCCAGTGCATTTCTAACTACAGCGGGGATAGCCTCTATGGGTCCAGTAGTCTTCTTTGGAAGTTTGATGGGCATAGGTGGCGGTGGACTTGGTTTACTTCTACTTCTAGCGATTCTTATTTGGTTAAAAAACAGAATTATACAGTTTTATAAATGGGCGAAAAAATGTATGACAGAGGAGGTACAATAAGATGAAAGCTTTAAAATGGGGTATAGCCCTTTGTGCAGTGATGTTGACAGTGGGAATAGTAGGGACAGGAGCAAGTCTAGGTAATATGTATCAGAGTGCTCAGCTTACACATGAGACAAAATTAGAAGAAGCACTGGATGTGAATGCACTTAAGAATATCCATATCCAATCAGATGTACCACTTCGTATCGTACCAACAACAGGTGAAGCAAAAATTACTTTTGAAGGTTATGCGACGGGGCTTATTGTACCAGAACCAATGTATGCCATTGATGTGAATACACAAGGAGATGCATCTTATATCACTATCAAAAACAAAAATGCTCATATGATGACGTTTTTATTTGATGGTAGCTCAGAGGAAGCGGTGCTTTACTTACCAGAGCAAGATGTAAAGTCACTTAAGATTAACACAGGTTGGGGCAACTATGTGAATTACCAAGGTAAAGCGAATATCGAGGAGCTCACTATAGATGGTGGTCATGTAAACTTAGACCTTGAAGGGAATATCGGGAAAGTAGACTTAGATGTACGTCAAGCTACAGTAGACTTAGAGACGACGGTACCAGCAGATGTGAAGATCGTGGCACAGCGTGGAGAAATCAATCTAGAGGGGCAGTACAAAAAAGTAAATCTTGCAGATTTAAATAGTGGAGAGGTGTCAGTACAATCAACAACGCCTTATGAGGTACAATCTCAGACGTATAATATGGATGTGATGTTTAAAGGACCAATACAAGTAGCGGATGTAAGAGCCGGGGAGTATAGAGATGTCACTATAGAGTCTACGATTGTACCAAAGCGTATTGCGGTAGAGGCCTATGAAAGTCAAGTGCGTATCCAATTACCAGAGACAACACCAGGAGTTAAAGGTGTATGGAATTACCATGATTATGACCAAAATATGATAGATGCATTTGGGATGGAGAAGAAGCAAGTAGGTGAATACACAAAGCAACTTCAGTATGGTGAAGGCGGTACAGAGTTGATACTTGATGTATCAGGTGGCAATATTTATATTTTAAAATAAGGTGTACAATGGGAGGTAATCATGAGGCGAAGACAAGCAAAAGAAAAGAAAGAGCGGAATGGGAATCCTAAAGTGGAGAGGGTTATCACCAAGACAAAACAAGGGATGAAAAACGTTAGTAACCGTACACTAGGATTGGGGAAGAGGTATATCCTTAAAAGCAGACAAAGCGTACGTCATGAAATTTTAAATATGATTCTAATAGCAGCTGCAGTAGCTGTGGGCGTGTGCATACTCACCACTTTCTTTGCACAAGGTATAGGCATAGGGAGATACACCCATAGAGATTATAGAGCAAGTGTAAATATGGTATCAGAGCGTCTGGTTAATGCGGCGAAGCAGCTGAATACC
>JBOFIT010000204.1:0-2354 GCA_051650305.1 Cellulosilyticaceae bacterium | reverse complement strand
ATGATGAACCTGCGAATTGTGCATCTGAGTGCATTCTTCCCATAGTATCTGTCATACCGTATGAAGCTGGACCTGCTGCCATGTTATCTGGGTGAAGTGTACGACCTGTACCACCACCTGATGCAACAGAGAAGTATTTTTTGCCTTGCTCGATACATTCTTTTTTGTATGTACCTGCAACTGGATGTTGGAAACGAGTTGGGTTAGTAGAGTTACCTGTGATTGATACGTCTACGTGCTCAAGGTGCATGATTGCTACCCCTTCACGAACGTCATCAGAACCGTAACAACGTACTTTCGCACGCTCACCGTTTGAGTAAGCTTTCTCTTTTACAACTGCTACTTTACCAGTCATGTAATCAAATTTTGTTTCTACGTATGTGAAACCATTGATACGAGAAATAATTTGAGCTGCATCTTTTCCAAGACCGTTAAGGATAACGCGTAAGTCTTGTTTACGAACTCTGTTTGCTGAACGAGCGATACCGATCGCACCTTCTGCAGCAGCGAAAGATTCGTGACCTGCTAAGAATGCGAAGCATTGTGTTTCTTCACGAAGAAGCATCGCAGCTAAGTTACCGTGACCTAAACCTACTTTACGGTCATCTGCAACTGAGCCTGGGATACAGAAAGCTTGAAGGCCTTCTCCGATGATTTCTGCTGCTTCAGCAGCTTTTTTAGCACCTCTTTTGATAGCAAGTGCAGCACCTACAACGTAAGCCCATGCAGCGTTTTCAAAAGCGATTGGTTGGATTTCTTTTACAAGATTGTAAGCATCTACACCTGCAGCATCGCAGATAGCTTTTGCTTCATCAAGATCTTTAATGCCGTTTGCATTTAATACAGCATTGATTTGGTTAATTCTTCTATCATAAGATTCAAATAATGGCATTTACGTGCACCTCCTTCTTATTCGTGTCTTGGGTCAATCTTACGAGCAGCATCGTCGAATCTGCCGTATTGACCTGTAGCTTTTTGCATTGCTTCTTCTGCTGAAATACCTTTTTTGATGAAGTCCATCATTTTACCGAAGTGGATGAACTTGTAACCGATGATCTCGTTGTCTTCGTCAACACCGATTTCTGTTACGTAACCTTCAGCCATTTCTAGGTATCTTGGTCCTTTTGCAGTTGTAGCGTACATTGTACCTACCTGGCTACGAAGACCTTTTCCTAAGTCCTCAAGACCTGCACCGATTGGAAGTCCGCCTTCAGAGAAAGCTGTTTGTGTTCTTCCGTATACGATTTGTAAGAATAACTCACGCATTGCTGTGTTGATTGCATCACATACAAGGTCAGTATTTAAAGCTTCTAAGATTGTTTTGCCAGTTAAGATTTCTGCTGCCATAGCTGCAGAGTGAGTCATTCCTGAACAACCAATTGTTTCAACTAATGCTTCTTCAATGATACCATCTTTAACATTTAATGTTAATTTACAAGCACCTTGTTGAGGAGCACACCAGCCTACACCGTGTGTAAGACCGCTAATATCTTTAATTTCTTTTGATTGAACCCATTTACCCTCTTGTGGGATTGGTGCTGGGCCATGGTTTGGTCCTTTTGCAAGCGGACACATAGATTCTACTTCATGTGAGTACATCATCGCTATGACTCCTTTCTACTCGTGCAATTTAAAGTTTTAGCCTTTAAATCAAAAATTTAACAACCACTAACTATTGTATAGGGCAAGCTGTGAGATGTCAATATTTATCGTTTTATAAAATGCATCCCTAAAGCTGAAAGTATATAAAAGCCACCTAACCACACCACAATCGTAGCCCCTGCAGAAGTACCTAAATAATACGCCGTTGCTAGTCCTAAGATACCAGCTACCAGTGCCACACCTATCGCATACCGCTGATACTCCCCTATGTTTCTTGCAAGATGACGACTGATGGCCCCTGGCAAAACTAAAAAAGCATTAATGAGCAAGACTCCTATCCACGGAATACATAAGACCACTACCACTGCTACCAATATTGTGAAAACAAATTGAATAATGAAGGTATGAATTTGTCTACTGTTTGCTAACGAAATATTAAGACTTGTAAGTAATAATGCATTAAATAACAAATACCATACTGCAACAAGTACAATACCGGCTAATACCAATAGCATCAAATCCTGACTATCAATACTTAATAAATCTCCTATAAGATAATGTGTATACTGATTAAAGTTACCACCCTTAGAGAGGAGCATGGTACCTAATGCAATGGCTAATGCCGAAAAAACACCAATCACAGTATCTGTATTTTGTGGGTACTTATAACTAAAGTACGTGATACATCCCCCTAATAAAAGTGCAAATACAAGCATCCCCCACGTAGGGTATGTAAATCCCATTGCCACGCC